>JBDZUV010000009.1:36613-43771 GCA_040255345.1 Actinomycetota bacterium
GCCTTCTTCGCCGGTGCCTTCTTCGCGGGGGTCATGTGGCGACCTGCCTTCTCGACTTCGGTGCGGGTGCGGTCGCCTCGGCCGCCGATCGGGCCTCGGTGCGGGCGCCGAACCTGACGCAAAGCACACCATCGCGGAGTTTCGCGGCACGCACGGTTCGCCGCCGGAGCGCATCCGGCAGCGTCACCACCCGCCGGTACGCGTCGACGCGGATCGACAGTTCATCGCCCGACCGCGACAGGTCCAGGTCGTCACTCTCGGTGAAGGGCAGGGGCAGCCGCAACACCGCGGTGCCGTCGTCTTCGAGATCGACTCCCATCGGTTCGGCCTCGTGCAGCAGCGCATGCGCGTCGAGGTCGCCGTAGATCTCCTCGGCCAAGACCCGCAGCCGGTCCGTCCCCACCATCTCGTGATCCGACAATGCGGCCCGCAGGATCGGGAGCGGGGCGAACCCGTCTTCGATGGCGGCGAGATGGTCGACCTGGGCCTGTTTCCAACGGGCGAACCACGGGTCGGTCACCGCGTCGGGCAACAGGCGGTTCACCACGACCGCGTCGACCCGGTACCCGAACAGCGACAGGTAGGTGTAGGTCCGCCGCGCCTCGGCGATCACCATCTTCTCGGGGTTCACGACCAGACGGATACTGGTGGTCTGCGGGTCGCTGAGCACCTCACGGACCCCGTCGAGTCGATCGTAGAAGCGCCGTCCGGCGCCGAACACGGCGTCGTCGGCGACGGGAAGGTTCGACACCCGCGACAGGACCGGGCCGACGAGCTTGTTGACCCGGCGACCGACGGGGAAGATGCGGTCCATGTACCAGGCGAGGATCTCGGGCAACGACAGCAGCCGGATCGTCTCCGCGGTGGGCGCGCAGTCGACGACCACGACGTCCCAGTCACCCGTCGCGACATAGGTGTTGATGTCACCGAGCGCGAAGACCTCCTCCAGGCCGGGGAGCATCGAGAGTTCCTCGGCGCGGATGCCCTCGAGTCCGGCCCAGTCGAAGACCTCGAGTAGGTAGGCCTGGATGTCGGCCCAGGAATCCTCCATGCGGTCCTGCGCGTCGAGTTGTTGGCCCCAGAGGTTCTTCTCACCCGCGACCGGGGCGATGAGCGGGCCCAGCTCGCTGTCGAACGCGTCGGCGAGCGAATGGGCCGGGTCGGTGGAGATCACCACGGTACGCAGACCGGCGTCCGCGCAGCGCAGCGCGGTCGCGGCCGCGACACTCGTCTTGCCGACTCCGCCCTTGCCCGTGAACAACAGCACCCGCGTCGCGGGCTTGCTCACGCTTGGGCCGCCGCGTGGATGCGTTCGACCCGGGCCTTGAGGTCACGCAGCGCCGTGTGGATGATCTTGCGTTCGGTCCGGGTCTTGACGATGTTCGGCAACGGCATCACCAACTCGACCTCGAGCAGGTACACCACTTCGGTCTTTCCGGGATCGTCCGGGGCGGGCGTGAACGTGTAGGAGCCGTCGAGTTTGCGGGTGAAGTCGCCTTCTTCGAGCACCCATGAGATCACCTCGGGCAGGCCCGAGAAGTTGTAACGCAGCCGGTAGTCGGTGCTCCGGCCGAATGCTGCTGCCCGGAACGCCACCCGCAGCGGGTGTCCCTGTGCATCGCGTTCGAGCACGGTGGCTTCCTTGAGGTCCGCGGCCCATTCGGGATACCGCTCGACGTCGGTCGCGACCGCGACGCAGGTTTCGGGCGGAGCGTCGATCACCAGGGTTTCGCGCTGAACCGAATGATCTGCCATCGGTAGGACTCCTCGAGGTTCTCGATCCGGCCGGTCCGGACGGGCAAGGCCGGTTCCCTCACGCTAGTCGGCCCCGGCGATGCCCGGGCAGGCCGGTGCTCGGTGTCACTGCTTGCGGCGGCCGCGACGGCGGAAGAGCTGATCGAAGTCGTCGGGGTCGGAGCGGTCACCGTCGGCTTCGTCGTCGGGCACGGCGACATCACCGGGATCGGTCCGGGGCGGCGTGGCGGTCGCAGCGGCTCTCGGCGTGGCGGACGAAGCGGCGGTCGACGTGACGATCGGGGCGAAGATTCCGTGGCGAGCCCCGAACCAGGCGATGCAGCCCAGTCCGAACATCGGCGCCAGGATCCCGAAGGCCACCGCGCTGAACGGTCGGATTCCGGCCGTGACGAGCGCGACGACGCACTGCGCGACGAGCGCGATCCGCAAGGCCCGGGCAACCGCGACCGGTGCCACGTCGGTGAGCCAGACCACGCCGACGACCGTCACCCGTTCGTCGCGGCTGCGTCCCGCGGCGACGACGAACGCGGCGCAGAAGGCCACCGAACCGACGACGAAGAGCACGAGTGACCACACCACCGCGACGAGTCCGGTCGTGCCGCGGGGGGCGATCGCCGCGAGCGTCTGGGTGACCGCGAAGATCGCCGTGCCCGCGACGGCGATCCGCACGGCCGGCACCGGTCCCGCGTCAGATGCCGGTGCCATCGTCGCACCGCTTCGGCCCGCGGATGGTGGCGTCGAGTGCACCGGAGAGTTGCCGGGCGAGATCGTCGTAGGAGAACTCGGCCACGGCGCGTGCGCGGCCGGCGACACCGAGGCGTCGTCGCATGTCCCCGTCGACGAGCAGCCGCCTGATGGCCGAGGTCACCGCCCCGACCGAGGCGGGATCCTGCACCACCAATCCGGTCTCTTCGTCGGCGACCGCGTCGGCGGACCCGCCGCTCGACCCGGCGACCTGGGGCACGCCCCCGGCGGCGGCCTCGAGAAACACGATCCCGAAGCCCTCCTGTTCGATCCCGAACCAGCGGTTGCGACAGCACATGGCGAACACGTCGCCCATCGCGGTGAAGTCGGCGAGCTCGTCTTCGGGGACCCGCCCGACGAGCTCCACCGGTGCGCCGCTACGGGCGATGACCCGCTCGAGGCGTGCCCGGTCACGACCGGTGCCGCCGATCAGCACCCGCAGACCGGCGAATTCACCGGCGAGCCGTGCACTCGCCTCGATCAGTACGTCCATGCCCTTGCGGGGCACCAGACGCGACAGGGCGACCACGAGGGGGGCATCGGGGTCGAGCCCGTAGCGGGCACGCACGACGGCCCGGTGATCGTGGGTGGGCACCCTGAAACGGTCGGTGTCGACTCCGGGGGGGATCACCACGGTCGGCAGCGCACACCCGGCCACCCGTTCTGCCTCGGTCGCGGGGAACCGACCGGCGGCGATCACCAGTGCGGCGCCCCGCAACACCGTCGCCATCCGGGCGCGCACCGGTGGGATCCTGGCCGGCACGGTCACCTCGGCACCGTGGACGACCACGGCATAGGGACGATGCAGCCGCGGACCCAGCGCCGCGAGGGGTAACACCGGGTCGAGCACGATGAGCTCCGCGCCGTGGCGCGCCGCGAGCGCGTCGATGCGACGGGCGAGCGCGGCACGGGGGAACAGCACCCGGTCACGGTCCCGTTCGATGAGAAAATCCTCCGCCGCGTCGAACGCCGCGGCGCCGGGATAGGGGGTGGCGAGCACGGCGGTGTCCGCAGGGTCGAGGCGCCGCCAGAGCTCGTACAGGTACGACTGGATGCCGCCGACCTTGGGCGGAAAATCGTTGGTGACCAGAAGGTGGCGCACGTGCTCGAGCGGCTGGGGATGCGAGGTCAGCTCAGGGCGTCGCGCATCCGGAGGATCTCGTCGACGATCTCCACGCAACGCTCGCACGGCGGCAGTGACTTGGGGTCGCGACTCGGGACGAACACCTGCCCGCAGAGCGCTTCGAGTGGGGTGCCCTCGATGTACGCGGTCGTGACCAGGGTGTCGGCGTCGGCGTCGTTCTCCCGGGCGACGATGTGCGCCACCTTGGGCGGTTCGTGGTCGACGATCGGATCGGCGACCTGTGGGGCGACGATCGTGGAAGTCACCGCAACTCTCCGTCGAATTCGCTGACGGTGATCTCGTCGACGGTCGCAGACGGGCCGCACCAACGACACACGACGGACTCGACGAGCTCCGAGAGCACCTCGGTGTCTTCGATGTCGAGTTCGCCACCGACCGAATAGTGGTGAAAGGCCCTGGTGCGGCGTGCAGTCGTGACGTCGAACCGGGTCAGATTGCCACAGGCTCGACAGCGGTATCGGGTGTCGGACACGCCTGCCAGCGTACCGGCACCGGGTCGACCACCCGAAGCGGGCACACGAACGCACGTTCGGACTACGATCCGGGGCTGCCATGTCCGTGTGCACCGAGGACCCCCAACGCAGCCTGGAGGATCTCGGCCGCCCGATCCGAGACACGCCGTTCTGTGTGATCGACGTCGAGACGACCGGCGGATCGGCCGCCGACGGGGCGATCACCGAGATCGGCGCGGTGCTCGTCCGGGGCGGCGAATGCGAGGGCACGTTCTCGACCCTGGTCGACCCGGGCATGCCGATCCCCGCCGAGATCACCGCGCTCACCGGGATCCGTGCCGACATGGTCGCCGACGCCCCGCCGTTCCGTGCGGTGGTCGACGAGCTGGCGTCCTTCATCGGTGACACGGTGATCGTGGGCCACAACATCCGCTACGACCTCTCGTTTCTCGCCGCCGAATTCGAACGCAGCGGACGGGCCCGGCTGGCGAACCGCTCGGTGTGCACCCTGGCGTTGGCCAGACGTCTGATCCGCGACGAGGTGCCCAACTGCAAACTCGCAACGCTGGCGACGTGCCTGCGTCTGGATCACCGACCCAGCCACCGTGCCCTCGACGACGCGCTCGCCACGACCGATCTGTTCATGGCGCTACTGGAGAGAGCCGGCACGTTCGGGGTGCTCGGGCTCGAGGACCTGTTCGTGCTCCCTCGTCTCGCAGGGCATCCACAGGCAGCGAAGCTGCGGCTCACCGAAGATCTCCCCCGCGCCCCCGGCGTGTACGTGTTCAAGGATCGCTCCGACAACGT
This sequence comes from Actinomycetota bacterium, assembly GCA_040255345.1. Classification (GTDB taxonomy): domain Bacteria; phylum Actinomycetota; class Acidimicrobiia; order Acidimicrobiales; family Iamiaceae; genus JAFDWI01. The sequence continues at coordinate 41,516 of JBDZUV010000009.1, forward strand.
GCTCTATGTGGGCAAGGCGACCGATCTGCGCAGCCGCGTGCGGTCGTACTTCTCCACCGACGACCGTCGCAAGGTCGCCGAGCTGCTGCGTTCGACCGCGACGATCGACCACGAGGTGAGTGTGCACCCGCTCGCGGCGGCGGTGCGCGAAGTGCAACTCATCGCCGCGCATCTGCCCAGGTTCAACTCGCAGGCGACCCGGTGGCGGGCGATGGCCTACGTGGTGCTCAGCGACGAGGCGTTCCCGCGGCTGAAGGCCGTGCGCACCCCTCCCCCGCCGGGCTCCGCCTATCTCGGGCCGCTGTCGTCGCTGTCGGCCGCGCACCGGGTGATCGACGCGGTGACCACCGTGGTCCCGTTGCGACGGTGCTCGGCGAACGTCTCCGCGGCGACGTTCGGGCAACTCGATCTCGACGGGATCGGCGGCCGGCGACCCGCGCCATGTGCACCGGCACAACTGGGGGTGGCGTGCTGCCCATGCACCGGTGAGGTTTCGCCGACCGAGTACGCGCAGTACTGCGAGGTGGTCGAACGGGGTTTCACCGACGAACCCGATGTGCTGCTGGGTCCGTTGCGGACCCGCTTGGGAGCGTTGGCCGCAATGCAACGCTTCGAACAGGCCGCCGAGGTGCGCGACCGCGCCGCCACCCTGGCCGAGGCGATCCGCCGCCGTCGTCGCCTCGAGGCCTGGCGCGCGCCGGAACGGGTCGTTGGCGAGCACCGTGACGGCTCGGGCGCCGAGATCGTCCACGGGCGCTTGGGACGCGTCTGGGCTCCCGGCGATCGGCCCCGGACCCCGGCCGCCACGTCACCGACGCCACGGGGAGCCGTTCCCCGCGAGGAGACCTACGAGCGACTGTGCATCGTCACCGAGTTGGAACGGGCCCGGTCACCGTGGCGCCTGATCGAGGTGGACGGCACCCTCGCCGAACCGATCGGAAGGATCGACCGGTTCACCGTTCCAGGCTCACCCGACCGACGGCGGGACCAGTAGCGTCTGCCGCGTGCGTGAGACGTTCGCGATCTTCTACAGCCGCATCTTCATCGAGGCGCTGCTCGTCATCGGTGCGGTCGCGCTCATCGCCGGGCGTCTCCGGCGCCGCTTGCGGATCAGTCCCGATCAGGCGACGCGTGCGCCGATGCTGTGGCTGGTCAACGTCACCGCCGACGCCCGGCTGCACCGGCGCCTGCGCCGGCTCGCCGCCCGGGCCCGCGACGCGGCCCGCGGCGGTCGTCGCCACCGTCGACGGAGCGGCAACACGCCATCGCAACGCCTCGCTCTCGATCTGGAATTCGAGGTCGTCAACCTCGATGTACGTCTGGTCGAATCACGCCCGCTGGACCACGACCGCCAGATGGCGCTCGTGAAACAGACCCGGGCCGATGCCGACCGGATCGAGGGGCTGGTCGAGCGGGTCGCGGTACTCGTCGAACGCGAGGCCACCGACCCGTCGTCGACCATGGCGCGCGACCCGATCGGCGCGATCGCGGCCCGGCTCGAGCAACTCGAGGCCGCCGGCATCGACGATGCGGCACGGGTCATCGACACCTCCGGCGAGGCTGCCGGCCCACCGGCGATCGAGACGACGGCGCTAGATTCGCCCTCGTGATCTCGGCATTCGTTCTCATCTCGGCCCGGCCCGACCGCATCGCTGCGCTGGCGTCCGAGCTCGCCGACGTCGAAGGCGTCGCCGAGGTGTACTCGGTGGCGGGCGATGTCGACATCGTCGCGGTCGTCCGCGTTCCCGAGCACGACCAGCTCGCCGAGGTCGTCACCGGGCGCATCGCCGGACTCGACGGGATCATCTCGACCCGTTCGATGGTCGCCTACCGTGCCTATTCGCGCCACGACCTCGAGGCGATGTTCAGTCTCGGCGCCGACTGAACGACACCTTCGACGCGTCGGTCAACCGGCTCGGGCGGCGTCGTTCGACACGGTGACGAGGCGGTCGAGCACGTCGCCGGCCCGTCCGTCGTCGAGCACCCGACCGGCCAAGGCGTGGCCCTCGGCGACCGAGTCGGCGAGACCGGCCACGACGAGCGCGACCGCGGCATTGATCGCGACGATGTCCCGGTGATGACCGGGCTCCCCGGCGAGCACGGCCCGGGCGGCGGCGGCATTCACGGTGGCGTCGGCGCCACGCAGGTCGTCGGGCGCCGCGGGGGCGATCCCGAAGTCGGACGGGTCCAGCGTCCAGGTCGTGATGGCGCCATCGGCGAGTTCGGTGATGGTGGTGGTCGTGGTCGTGGTCACCT
>JBDZUV010000238.1:0-1816 GCA_040255345.1 Actinomycetota bacterium
CGGTGGCGGCCGCCACGCCGGCGATGTGCAACAGGGGAATGAAGTGATCGGGAGTGGGCACCGCGGCGTCGAAGTCGGTGTGGTCGGCCAGTCGCAGCACGTCGGCGGGATCCTCGGCGAGCACCGTGCGGGCCGCCTCGTCGAAGCGCTGGTTCCAGTCGAAACCGTCCTCGGCCTGGTGCCAGGCGATCCGACGCAGGTTGTGCACGATGTTGCCGCTGCCCACGATCAACACGCCCTGCTGACGAAGCGGTGCGAGCCTGGTACCCATCTCGACGTGGGACTCGAGCGGTTCGAGCGCGTTGATCGAGAGTTGGACGACCGGGATGTCCGCGTCGGGGAACATGTGGACCAGCACCGACCAGGTGCCGTGATCGATCCCCCAGGAGTCCTCGTCGAGGCCGACCCAGCGCGGTGCGACGGTCTCGGCGACCAACTCGGCCACTTCGGGCAGACCGGGGGCCGGATACTGCACGGCGAACAGCTCGTCGGGGAACCCGTAGAAGTCGTGGATCGTGCGCGGCCGGGTCATCGCGGTGACGGCGGTCGCGTTGGTGTACCAGTGCGCCGACACGCACAGGATCGCCCGGGGTCGTGGCACCGACGCCCCCAGCGCCCGCCAGGTCGCGGTGTAACGGTTGTCCTCCAGCGCGTTCATCGGTGAGCCATGACCGATGAACACAGCGGGTTGCTTGGTGGTGGTCACACGAACCTCCTGACACGACGACGCCGGACGGCCGACGCCCATTCTCGCACCTCGTCAACGGCCGGCGAGGCGGGCCACTACCGGGGCGAGGTCGTCGATCGCCTCGGCCGACAGACCGATGTCGCTGAATCCCCAGCGTTCGCGGCGTTCCTCGAGCATGTCGACGATCTGGTCGACGGTTCCGACGAGCTGGAACGGTGATGCCACCGCCTGTTCGGGGGTGATCCCGAACGCGTCGCCGAACAGTTCGGCGACCGGCGCGACGTCGTCGGTGACCATCGCCAGATGTTGACGCACCTGGAGGACCGGCGGCGTGGCCCGGTCGGCCGCAGCAGCGCGGATCCAGGCGACTTTCTCATCCGCACGCTCGGCGGTTGCGTCCGGACCCACCGATGCATCCACGTGGCCGCCGGCGAGGTTCACGTTCACCGCGACGATGTCGGCCCGCTGTGCGGCGAGCGTCAGCATCCGCTGGCCGCCGCCGCCGAGCAACAATGTCGGCCGTGGCTTCTGCACCGGCTCGGGCGCTCCCACGATCCCGTGCACCTGGTAGTGCGGGCCGTCGTGGACGACCGGTTCGCCCGAGAAGAGCCCCTCGAAGACGTCGAGCGCCTCGGCCAACCGCTCGATCCGTACGCCGGGACGGTCCATGGCGATGCCGGCCTGGTGGTAGTCGTCGACGGCCCAGCCGGCGCCGAGTCCGAAGATGACCCGACCGTTCGAGAGCTGGTCGAGCGAGGCGATCTCCTTGGCGAGCACGACCGGGTGCCGGTAGTCGTTCGCCAACACGAGCGTCCCCACCCGCAAGGTGGTGGTGGCCTGCGCCGCCGCGGCCAGTGTGGTCAGCGGGCCGACCTGGGTGTCGAGGTGATCGGCGATGGTGAGCGCGTGGTAGCCGAGATCTTCGGCCCGCTTCGCCATGTCCACGACCTCGGCGACGGTGCGACATTTCGATGCCTGGAGCGTGAAGCGGAACGGGGCGGCGGCCATGTGGGGATCCTACGGCGTCTTCTGTCGGCGACGACCGGGGCCGAACAGCCGATTCCGGCCCGCGCTTGCTCGATGCAGCGCGGTTTCTCGTCCTCTGTACCGGAAATGTCCCGAAGTTCG
>JBDZUV010000135.1:0-8280 GCA_040255345.1 Actinomycetota bacterium
TTCTTGGCCGTGGACTTCTTCGCCGGGGCCTTCTTCGCCGGGGCCTTCTTCGCCGGGGCCTTCTTGGCCGGGGCCTTGGCGACGGCGTCGATCCGCTTCTCGAGACGGGCGATGTCCGATCTGGTGGCGAGGCCGAGCGACGAGACCTGGGCCTTCACCTCGCTGCGCACCTGGGCCACCAGCGCCTCGGTGGTGGCGCGGCTCCGGTCGATCAGCTCCTGGACGGCCTGCGTGGCCTGCGAGGCCTGCACCTCACCCGCCGAGACCAGTTCGGACACGATCGCCTCGGCCCGCTTCTGGGTGAGCTGGGTGAACGCCGCTCCGGCGTCGAGGTAGCGCTTGAGGACATCACTCTGTGCCATGGGGGCAAGTGTACGGCTCTCCGCGCCGCGCTTGCAAAAGTTTGCAGTACCGTCGGGCGGCCCGGTGACGACCGTTCCGGACCGGTCTGCTAGGAACAATCCCCGTGCCCGAATTCAAACCTTTCCGTGGAATCCGCTACGACACGACCCGCTCCCCGATCGAGGCGGTGACCGCACCGCCCTACGACGTGATCGATGCCGCCGACCGCGCCGCGCTGGTGGCCCGCGACCCGCACAACGTGGTGCGCATCGACCTGCCCGACGAGGCCGACGGCCCCGGCCGTTACGAGGCGGCGGCCCGCACCTTCGACGAGTGGCTCACCGAGGGAGTGCTGGTCAGAGACGACGCAGACAGCTTCTACGTGTACCGGATGGACTACACCGACGACGCCGGCCGGCCCGCCCACACGCTCGGGGTGCTCGGCGCGCTGGCCCTGTCGCGGCCCGGCGAGGGCGACATCCTGCCCCACGAACACACCACCCCCAAGGCGAAGACCGACCGACTCGACCTGCTCCGCGCCACCCGGGTGAACCTGTCGACGATCTGGGGACTGTCACTCACCCCCGGGTTGACCGAGCTGTGCCGGGTCGACGCCGGCCCCGACGAGACCTGGACCGACGAAGACGACGTGACCCACACGCTGTGGCGGGTGAGCGACCCCGAGCGGTGTCGCCGCATCGCGGACGCCGTCGCCGCGTCGGCGATCGTCGTGGCCGACGGCCACCACCGCTACGAGACGTCGGTCGCCTACGCCGACGAGCGCCGCGCCGCGCGCGACGAGGTCGAAGGTGCCGCCTTCGCGATGTGCTACGTGGTCGAGTTGACCGAGGGCGAATTGACGGTCCGGCCGATCCACCGGCTCCTCGACGGGGTCGACGCCCTCACGCTCACCGCGGCCCTCGAGGCCTCGTTCGTCCGCAGCGACGCCGGGGCGATCGGGCCGGACATCACCGCCCGCATGGCCGAGGCCGGCGCGCTGTGCCTCGTGGCGCCGGACGGCTCCGGGACCTTTCTCGTGCCCCGCCCGGGCGCCTTCGACGGGGTCGACGACCTCGATTCCGCGCGACTCGCCCACGCGCTCGAGGGGCTCGATGGCGTCGAGGTCCGCTACCAGCACGGTGTCGACCGCATCCTCGGCGCGCTCGCGGCCGGGTCGGCGTCGTTCGGGGTGTTGCTCCGCCCCGCGACGGTGGCCCAGATCGAGGCCAACGCCCATTCGGCGCGGCGGATGCCTCCCAAGACGACGTTCTTCCACCCCAAGCCCCGTACGGGACCGGTGTTCCGCCCCACCGATTGAGCTAGGAGACCGTCCAGGTCGGCAGCGACGTCAACAGGTCACCGAGCTCGCCCGGACCCTTGGAGGCCTGCGCAGCGGCGAGCTGGTGCCCCATCTCGGTGCCGTAGTCGGGTCGCTCGATCGACCGGAACACGCCGATGGGCGTCGGCGACGTCGGTCCCTTGGCCAGCCGGGACAACTGGAAGGCGAGCCCGGGATTCTCCCGTGCCTCGTCGTGCACGAGGATCTGATCGATCCCCACGTCGGCGACCTCGACGATCTCGAGTCGCCCGTCGCCGGACAGACGCACGCCGTGCTCCCCCTCGGCGCCGAACACGATCGGCCGACCGTGTTCCAGGGGAATCAGCATCTCCGAGCGGTTCGTCTTCGACGTGATCGCCTCGAACGCGCCGTCGTTGAAGACGTTGCAGTTCTGGTAGATCTCCACGAGCGATGCACCCCGGTGGTCATGGGCCCGACGGAACGTCTCCATCATGTGTTTGCGGTCCATGTCGTGGGTACGGGCCACGAAACTGGCCTCTGCCCCGAGGGCGAGGCTGACCGGGTTGAAGGGTTCGTCCAGCGACCCGAACGGGGTCGACTTGGTGACCTTGCCGACTTCGGACGTGGGTGAGTACTGGCCCTTGGTGAGCCCGTAGATCTGATTGTTGAACAACAGGATCGTGATGTTCACGTTGCGCCGCAGCGCGTGGATCAGGTGGTTGCCACCGATCGACAGCGCGTCACCGTCGCCGGTGATCACCCAGACGTCCAGCTCCGGCCGGGTCACGGCCAGCCCGGTGGCCACGGCCGGCGCCCGACCGTGGATCGAGTGCATCCCGTAGGTGTTCATGTAGTACGGGAACCGTCCCGAGCAACCGATGCCCGAGATGAACACGGTGTCTTCGCGCTTCACCCCCAGCTCGGGCATCAGCAACTGCACCGCGGTGAGGATCGAATAGTCCCCACAGCCGGGGCACCAGCGGACTTCCTGGTCGCTCGACCAGTCTTTGCGGGTGGTGACGACATCGGTCATGACTTCTGGCCTTCCAGTGCAGCGATGATGGCGCGTTCGATCTCTCCGGCTGTGAAGGGCGCACCCTGGACCTTCGACAACGACTGTGCGTCGACGAGGTATTCGGCTCGCAACAACAGGGAGAGCTGGCCGAGGTTCATCTCGGGAACCAGAACCTTGTCGTAGCGACGCAGCACGTCACCCAGATTCGCCGGCAGCGGATTCAGGTGACGCAGGTGGATCCGTGCGACCTTGTAGTCGCGGACCCGGCAACGGTCGACGGCGCCACCGATGGCGCCCCAGGTCGATCCCCAGCCCACCACGAGGATGTCGGCATCATCATCGCCTTCGGGCACGACGTCGTCGATGTCGGCGACGATGCCGGCGATCTTGTCGGCACGCAGATGCACCATCTTCTCGTGGTTGTGCGGGTCATAGGAGACGTTGCCGGTACCGTCGGCCTTCTCGAGCCCGCCGATGCGGTGCTCGAGTCCCGGCGTACCGGGCACCGCCCAGGGGCGGGCCAGCGTGTCCGGGTCACGGTCATAACCGTGGAAGATCGGATTGCCGCTGGGGTCGACACTGTTGGGTTCGGTGGCGAACGTGGTCGAGATGTCGGGCAGCGCGTCCACATCGGGCAGCTTCCACGGCTCCGAGCCGTTCGCCAGGTAGCCGTCCGAGAGCAGCATGACCGGGGTGCGGTACTTCAGCGCCATGCGCGCCGCCTCGATCGCGCAGTCGAACAGGTCCGACGGGGTGCGTGCGGCGATCACCGGCAGGGGCGATTCACCGTGCCGGCCGAACATGGCCTGCAACAGGTCGGCCTGTTCGGTCTTGGTCGGCAGGCCGGTGGACGGTCCGCCGCGTTGCACGTCGATGATGAGGACCGGCAATTCGAGGTTGACGGCGAGACCGATCGCCTCGGACTTGAGCGCGACGCCCGGCCCTGAGGTGGTGGTGACCGCGAGATGCCCTCCGAAGGACGCACCCACCGCCGAGGTGACCGCGGCGATCTCGTCCTCGGCCTGCAGCGTGCGCACCCCGAAGTTCTTGTGGCGCGACAACTCGTGCAGGATGTCCGAGGCCGGCGTGATCGGGTACGAACCCAGATACACCGGGAGCTTGGCGAGTTGGCCGGCCGCGACGATGCCCCAGGCGAGCGCGATCGATCCGGTGATGTTCGTGTACGTGCCCGGCGTCAGGTGTGCGGGCTTGACCGTGTAGGAGTTCCCGAACAGCTCGGCGGTCTCCCCGAAGGCGTGACCCGCTCCGAACGCCACCCGGTTCGCTTCGGCCACCTTGGGGGTCTTCCCGAACTTCTGTGAGATCCAGTCGAGGGTCGGGGCCGAGGGGCGCGAGTACATCCACGAAACGAGGCCGAGCGCGAAGAAGTTCTTGGACCGCTCCGCATCGCGGGGTTTCACGCCGAGCGGCGCGACCGCGTCCTTGGTGAGCTGGGTCATGGGAACCTCGTACACCGTGTAGCCACGCAGCGAGTCGTCCGCGAGCGGGTCGGCCTCGTAGCCGGCCTTGGCCAGGTTCCGTTCGGTGAACGCATCGGTGTTGACGATGATGGTGCCGCCACGCTCGAGGGCCTCGAGTTGGGACCTCAGTGCGGCGGGGTTCATCGCGACGAGCACGTTGGGGGCGTCGCCCGGTGTGGTGATCTCGTGGTCCGAGATGTGGACCTGGAAGGCCGAGACTCCGGCGAGCGTGCCGGCAGGGGCCCTGATCTCGGCCGGGTATTCGGGCAACGTCGCCAGGTCGTTCCCCAACACGGCACTGGCGTTGGTGAACCGGGTGCCGGTGAGTTGCATGCCGTCGCCGGAGTCGCCGGCGAAGCGAATCACGACGCGGTCGAGCTCGACCGATTCCGATGGACGTTGGGCCGTTTCGGCCACGAGGGCCCCCTAGGAGGAGTGATGGATGAACCGCCGATTGCTCGGGCAACTCAGGTTGCCGCGCCCGTCACGAAATCGCAAAATTGGCCGGAGCGACGTGACGAGTGTCTCAGGCGATGTCGATCGACGAGTCCAGGTAGACGTCCTGGATCGCGTTCAGCAGCTCGACACCCTCGGCCATCGGGCGCTGGAACGCCTTGCGACCGCTGATGAGACCGAGTCCTCCGGCCCGCTTGTTGATCACCGCGGTGCGCACGGCCTCGGCGAGGTCGCTCGCTCCCGACGACGCCCCACCGGAGTTGATCAGGCCCACCCGCCCCGCGTAGCAGTTCACGACCTGCCAACGGGTCAGGTCGATCGGATGGTCGGTGGTCAACTCGGAGTACACCAGCGGGCTGGTCTTGCCGTAGCCCTTCAAGGCGTTGAAGCCGCCGTTCACCTCGGGCAGCTTCTGCTTGATGATGTCGGCCTCGATCGAGACACCGATGTGGTTCGCCTGCGCGGTGAGATCCGCGGCGGTGTGGTAGTCGACGCCGTCGACCTTGAACCCGGGGTTGCGCAGATAGCACCACAGCACGGTGAACATGCCGAGTTCGTGGGCCCGCTGGAACGCCTCGGCGACCTCGACGATCTGCCGCCCCGATTCCTCGGAGCCGAAGTAGATCGTCGCGCCGACGCCGGCGGCGCCGAGATCGAAGGCCTCGTCGACCGTCCCGAACATGATCTGGTCGAACGAGTTGGGAAGCGTCAACAGTTCGTTGTGGTTGAGCTTGGCGATGAAGGGGATCCGGTGGGCGTAGCGCCGTGCACACATGCCGAGCACACCGAAGGTCGTGGCGACCGCGTTGCAGCCTCCCTCGATCGCGAGCTCGACGATGTTCCGTGGGTCGAAATAGGCGGGGTTCGGCGCGAACGATGCGGCGGCCGAGTGTTCGATGCCCTGGTCCACGGGAAGGATCGACACGTACCCGGTGTCGGCGAGACGCCCGTGCCCGAAGAGCGCCGCGAGGTTCCTGAGCACCTGGGGTGATCGGTCGGAGTCGACCAGCACGCGGTCGAGATAGTCGGGGCCGGGCAGGCTCAGCTCTGCAGCAGGGATTCCCTTGGCCTCGTGTCCCAGAAGATCGTCGGCCTCGTCGCCGAGTAGGGCTGCGATGTCCACTTGGATTCATGCTCCTTGTCACCGGCCGTCCACACGGCCGTGGGAGCACCACGCTACACGGTCACGAACGCCACCCCCGTCAGTGCAGTGACGCGAGCCGTTCCTGGACGTCACCGAAGTCGGGGTCGTGCGACGCCAGCCAGGCGAACCCCGAACGCGCCGCCGGCAGGTCACCGGCCCGCTCGTAGAGATCCGCGAGCACGTAGGCCATACGCAGGTGGCGCTCCCTGGGCCTGGACACCTTGCGCCGACCGGCCTCCATCAGGGCCACGGCGTCGTCGAGGCGACCCTGGTCGGCGAGCGAGCCGGCCATCACGATGCGGCCCTCCGCGACCAGATCCGCACTGGGAGAGGTCTCTCGCAACGCCTGCCAATACTCCTCGACCTGGCCGTAACGCCCCAGGGCCCGGGCACAATCGGCCAGGACGGGGTGCTGTTCGGTCGACCCGGTCAGCGAGGTGAACGCCTTCAGTTCCCTGATCGCGTCCTTCCACCGGCCGGTGCGGTAGTAGCTCAGCCCGGCGAGCTCGCGCACTTCGGCCACGCCCGAAGCATCACGCGCGAGCGGGCGCAGGATCTTCAACGCGTCGCCGTAGCGCTCGCGCGCGTAGGCCCGCGACGCCTCGCTCAGCTTCTTCTCGAGCAGTGCCGCCCGCTGGGCCGAACCCAGCCCGTCGAAGAGGCCCTCGGCCATCCGCGGTTGCGAACCGCCGGGAGCTCCGGAGCGTTTCCGGTCGGCCCCGGGTCGCCTCGGCGCGGATCGACGGGAACCCCGACGCACCGCTCCCTGAGCCTCGACCTCGACGCTCTCGAGAATCCACTCCTCGGTCTCGGGTTCCGCCTCGAGGCGCTCGGTTCGCTCGGTGGCTTCCCCATCGTCGGCCCCGGCTCTGGACTTCGGCGGCCGGATGCCACTCGTCCGTCCCCGCTTCGGATCGACCCGTGCCGCTCCGCGCCGCGCGACACCGCCCCAGTTCGGCTTCTCGCTCCAGTCGGTGTCCTGGGAACGTCGCTCCGGTTTGGCACGACCGCGTCCGCGCGATCGATCATTGCGATTTCTTGGCTGCGGCATGGGTCTCCAACGCTACACACTGCAGCGGAAAACGACGAATACCCCCACCGCGAGGTGGGGGTATTCGCACTGAGAAATCCGGCGGCGTCCTACTCTCCCAGGGAGTCTCCTCCCAAGTACCATCGGCGCTGGTGGGCTTAACTTCCGTGTTCGGAATGGGAACGGGTGTGACCCCACCGCCATGGCCACCGAAAACTGTTGTCTTTGAAGACTCCAAAGCGAGCACGAACTTCATTGTCGATCCAAGCCCTCGGCCGATTAGTACCGGTCAGCTGAACGTGTCACCACGCTTACACTTCCGGCCTATCAACGTGGTCGTCTGGCCACGGGCCTTACCTGGTTGTCCCAGTGGGAAACCTCATCTTGAAACGAGCTTCGCGCTTAGATGCTTTCAGCGCTTATCTCTACCGCAGGTGGCAAACCAGCCATGCCCTTGGCAGGACAACTGGCACACCAGAGCTGCGTCCGTCCCGGTCCTCTCGTACTAGGGACAGCCTTTCTCAAGTTTCCTCCGGCTGCAGAGGATAGGGACCGAACTGTCTCACGACGTTCTAAACCCAGCTCGCGTACCGCTTTAATGGGCGAACAGCCCAACCCTTGGGACCTGCTTCAGCCCCAGGATGCGATGAGCCGACATCGAGGTGCCAAACCTTCCCGTCGATATGGACTCTTGGGGAAGATGAGCCTGTTATCCCCGGGGTACCTTTTATCCGTTGAGCGACGGCGCTTCCACACGCAACCGCCGGATCACTATGCCCTGCTTTCGCACCTGCTCGACTTGTAAGTCTCGCAGTCAAGCTCCCTTGTGTCATTGCACTCGACGACTGATGGCCGACCAGTCTGAGGGAACCTTTGGGCGCCTCCGTTACTCTTTAGGAGGCGACCGCCCCAGTCAAACTACCCGCCTGGCGCTGTCCCCAACCCGGATAACGGGTCGAGGTTAGAGTTCCGGCATACGCAGGGTGGTATTTCAAGGTTGACTCCACACTGGCTGGCGCCAATGCTTCCAAGTCTCCCACCTATCCTACACAACGCATACCCGAACCCAACACCAAGTTATAGTAAAGGTCCACGGGGTCTTTCCGTCCTTCTGCAGCTAACGAGCATCTTTACTCGTACTTCAATTTCGCCGGGTCTGTGGTTGAGACAGTAGGAAAGTCGTTACGCCATTCGTGCAGGTCGGAACTTACCCGACAAGGAATTTCGCTACCTTAGGACCGTTATAGTTACGGCCGCCGTTTACCGGGGCTTAGGTTCAGAGCTTCGTCCTTGCGGACTAACCCTTCCCCGTAACCTTCCGGCACCGGGCAGGCGTCACAGCGTATACTGCGTCTTACGACTTCGCACGCTGCTGTGTTTTTAGTAAACAGTCGCTCTCCTCTGGTCTGTGCCACCTCTTCACGCTCGAGCCGCGAGGGCTTTCACGCTTATGAGGTCCTCCTTCTCCCGAAGTTACGGAGGCAATTTGCCGAGTTCCTTAACCACAGTTCT
>JBDZUV010000010.1:0-11343 GCA_040255345.1 Actinomycetota bacterium
TACATCCGCAAAACCGTCGCCTGGATCATCGCCGCGACGCACTCCTCGGCCGACACGGCGCTCGCCGTCCTCGCCCGCGGGTCCATCGGCCCGGAGATCACCAAGGTCACGATCCCAGAGGGCTTCCGGTCGGGTCAGATCCGCCAGCGCATCCACGACGCGATCCCGCGGTTCACCACCGCCGGTATCGCCGAGGCGTTGGCGAGCGGCGCGGTGAAGTCGCCGCTGATGCCGGTGGGGAGCGACGACTACGAGGGGCTGCTGTTTCCGGCGACCTACTCGGTCACCCCCGACGACTCGGTCACCGTGCTGCTCCAGGACATGGCCGATGCCATGACCGCCCGCGTGAAGCGCCTGCAGGTCGATGCCGACGTGGCCGCGCTCGGCCTCGACGACCACCAGCTCGTCATCGTCGCGTCGCTGGTCCAGGCCGAGGCCGGCAATCCCGACGAAGCACCCAAGATCGCACGGGTGATCTACAACCGGCTCGCCGCCGGTGAACCACTCGGTATCGACGCGACCAGCCGCTACCTGTCGATCACCACCGGCGACCCCGTCGATTTCGAATCGGATTCGCCGTTCAACACCCGCCGACGACCGGGTCTGCCCCCTACTCCGATCGGCGCCCCGGGCCAGTTCGCACTCGATGCTGCTGCGCACCCCGCTACGGGAGACTGGATGTGGTACGTCCGCTCGACGCAGAACGACGCCCGAGGTCGCCCCCAGCACGTCTTCACCGCCTCGGCCGAAGAGTTCGCCCGCGCCAAGCAGGCCTGCCACGACGCCGGGCTCGGATGCGGCGCGCCATGACGCTCCACGGCCGGTTGCCCACCGCCACGACCCGGATCGCCGCGGTGATCGGTGACCCCGTCCGGCACTCGCTGTCACCTGAACTGGTGAACACCGCCTTCCAGCACCTCGGTCTCGATTGGATGTTCGGAGCGTTCGAGGTTCCAGACGGTTCGGCCGGGGCCGTGATCGGCGCCGTGCGCGCCCTGCCCTTGTGGGGCCTGAGCGTCACGATGCCGCACAAGGCCGCGGTGATCCCGTTTCTCGACGGCCTCTCACCGGTCGCCGATCGACTCGGTGCCGTCAATTGTGTGGCCTGGGAGTCGTCCCGCCTGATCGGGCACTCCACCGACGGTGCCGGGCTGATCGACACGTTGCGTACCGATGAACGGTTCGAGCCCGACGGCGAGCGGTGCGTGGTGATCGGAGCCGGCGGAGCCGCCCGGGCGGCGATCGCGGCGCTGGCCGATGCGGGCGCCGCCGAGGTCGTCGTGGTCAACCGCACCGCGGGACGTGCCGAAGTGGCGGCTCGGCTGGCCGGGGACCGTGGGCGCGTCGGTGTGGCCGAGGACGTGTCCGCGGCGGCGCTCGTCGTCAACGCGACCCCGATGGGCATGGCCGTGGACGCGACCCCGGCCGTGCCGCTCGACCCGAGGTTGCTCGCTCCCGGCCAGGTGCTCTTCGACATGGTCTACGACCCACCGGTGACGCCGGTCGTGGCGGCAGCACTCGAGCGCGGCGTGCATGCGGTGACGGGCCTCGGCATGCTGGTGCACCAGGCGGCGCATGCGTTCACCCTCTGGACGGGTGAGGCCGCCCCGACCGCGGAGATGTCTGCTGCGGCGGCGACGGCGCTCGCCCGTCGCGCCGCCTGATCGGTGCCGCTGGCGATGGCCTACGATTCGGCGATGTCCCGTCGTCCGCTCGGTGGAAGCCGATGAAGATCCGCCAGCGGATCGTCGAATCGATGCCCGGTCTGCGCTGGCGGTACTGGCGGGTCGTCACGGCCGTGATGTTCCGCGGCGTGTTCGCCGAGTTCGGTCCCCGCAGTGTGATCGTGGCGCCTCGCATGCTGCGGGGAATCGACCGGATCCGCATCGGTTCGGACTGTGCGATCTATGCCGATGTGTGGTTGCAGTGCGAAGAGGGGGGGTCGATCACGATCGGCGACGGGGTGAATCTCACCCACGGTGTCCACATCCACTCGGTGGACCCGGTGACCATCGGGAAGCACTCGCTGTTCGGTGCCTGGACCACGATCACCTCGGCGGAACACACCGGAGGCGACCGCAGCGGTTTCGCCGGATCCGGACCGATCACGATCGGTGACAACGTGTTCGTCGGTGACCGGGTGACGATCGTGGGCGGGGTCACGATCGGCGACGGTGCCACGGTCGCGGCCGCGGCGGTGGTGACCCACGATGTTCCGCCGGGAGTGGCGGTCGGTGGCATCCCGGCACACCCCCTGCATCGGGGTGCCTCGTGAAGCGGGTGCTGATCACCGGGGGAGCGGGGTTCATCGGCTTCCACCTCGCTCGCCGTCTCGCGGCCGTGGGGTGGCATGTCACGAGTCTCGACAACCTCTCGCCGCAGGTGCATCTGGATGCGGACGCGTCGCGACGCCGACTGGTGGGGGATCTGATCGAGGCCGACGTGGGCGACGATGCCGGCCTCGCGCGCGTCGGCGACGTCGACGCCGTCGTGCACCTCGCGGCTGAGACCGGTGTCGGGCAGTCGATGTACGAAGTCGACCGGTACCGCGAAGTGAACGTCGAGGGAACCCGCCGGGTCGCCGCGTGGTGCGCGAACCGCGGTGTGCCGCTGGTGTTCTTCAGCTCCCGGGCGGTGTACGGCGAAGGTCGCTACGAGTGTCCCACACACCGCGACGTGCACGACGGGAGTTGTTGCGGGCTCGCCCGTCCGGTCGCGTCCCGCGAAGACGACCCGCTCGCCCCGGTCTCGATCTACGGCGAGACCAAGGTCGAAGGCGAGCAGCTGCTCCTCGCGGGTGCCGCCGGCGGGGTGCCTCTGGTCATCGTGCGACCCCAGAACGTGATCGGATCCGGTCAGGCGCTCCACAATCCCTATACCGGAGTGCTCGCGGCCTTTCTCGCACGGCTCAAGGAGGGCCGGCCGATCCAGGTCTACGGCGACGGCACCGCGACCCGCGACTTCATCGACGTGTCCGACGTCGCACGGGTCGTCGAGGCGGTGCTCGCCGCACCACCGCCGGGTGGGTCCCCGTTGGTGGTCAACTGCGGTTCGGGGGAACGCACCACGCTCGTCGAACTCGCGTCCTCTGCCATCGCAGGAGCCCCGGTCGAAGGCACGATCGAACATCTCGCCGTGCACCGGGCGGGCGACATCGAACACGCGTGCGCGGATCTCACCCGGCTGATCGAAGCGGGACTTCCCCTGCCGCGGGTGGCGGTCGCCGATGCGGTCGCCGGGTTCATCCGCGACGGCTGGAACGAACCGGGTGCGGCGTCGTCGGCGTGGGACGACGCTTTGGACGACCTGACCGAACGGGGACTCGCCACGTGAGTCGAGGGCGTCGAGTGCTGCTCGTCTCTCCGGTCTTCCACTCCTACTGGCGCTCGATCGCCCGGGGTTTCGAGGAGAACGGGCACCACGTCGAGGTCCACTGCTACGACGAGCACTCTTCTCCGGCCGCGAAGGCACGCAACAAGCTCGTCTTCGAGGGGTTCGACCGCGTCCGCCCCGGCACGGGCACCGCGCGGTTCGTCCGGCGCGCGACCGAGGGGGCACGCGCCGCGTTGGCGAACCGCCGCCCCGACGTGGTCGTCGTCGTCAAGGGCGACCTGTTGGCCGACGGATTCTGGGACGACGTCGCCCGCGCCGGCCTGCCCCATGTGCTCTGGCTGTACGACGAGCTGCGGCGCACCCGCCATGATCTCGCCACGTTGGGCGAGCTCGGCCCGGTCGCGAGTTACTCGCCCCACGACGTCGCATCGATGACCGTGGCCGGTGTCCGTGCCCGCCACGTCCCCCTGGCGTTCGACCCGGCATTCGTCCACGCCCGTATCCCGTCCGACGACGTGCTGTTCATCGGTGCGCGCTACCCGAGGCGTGAGGCGGTGCTCACCGAGCTGTACGCGCGCGGGGTGTCGGTGTGTGCGGTGGGCAACGACTGGTCGCACCGCCCCCTCGACCGGCTTCGCACCTGGGGTTGGCACCGACCCGATGTTCCCGCGTGTCCGTCGGTGGCCCGGGCGATCGGCGCGGGCATGATGGCCGGAGCGGCGGCCACGGTCAACATCCACGGCGACCAGGACGGGTTCACGATGCGCACCTTCGAGGCATCCGGGGTCGGCGCACTGCAGTTGATCGACCGTGCCGACGTCGGGATGCACTATGAGCCCGGTGTCGAGATCCTCCCCTTCGGCTCGGTCGAGGAGATCGTCGACCTGGTCGCCCGGGCCGACCGGGAACCCCACTGGGCCGCCCGGGTACGCGTCGCGGCACGCGAGCGGACCCTCGCCGAGCACACCTTCGCGCACCGGGCCAGAGCTCTGGAGGAACTGTGGGCCTGATCCACCCGGTCGATCTCGAGGCCTTCCAGCGCGACGAAGCACGCCGACAGTCGTTCCGACGGCTCCGGGCGTTACGGGCACGCCTGAAACCCGACCCGGGACCGCCCGGGTTCTGGCTGAGCCGCACATCCGAGGGGCCCGACGTCCTGCTGGCGTTCGACTCGAAGACGATCTCGTGCCGGGCGGCGGTGCTCAGCGTGCTCGACCACCTCGATCCGCGGCGCGTCGCGATCCTCGCGCCGTTTCCACTCGACGACGCCACCCTCGCACTGCACGCGTCCCACCGGTCGGTCACACAGCTGGGGACCATCGCCGAGTTGAGCGCGGCGCTGCCCGAGGTGGCGGCGGTCGTCTCCGCCGGCGGCCACGGTCCCGCCGGGGCGATCGGCCACGACTTGGCGATGCAGCGGCACGGCGCCTCGATCGTCGTCCAGCACGGCATGCTGCTCCCTCAGGTCGCCCCTTTGCCCGCAGGGGTGACGCTGGCAGCCTGGTCCCGGGCCGACGCCGACTTCTGGCGCAGCGGTCGGAGCGATGTCGAGACCCGGGTCGTGGGCAGCGAGCTGCTGCACCGAGCGACGCAGGCCGGTGTCGACCCGGTCCCGGCCGACGCGACACCGGTGTACTGCGGCGCACTGCACGGCACCGAGCTGCCCCGCCTCGAGATCGAACGGGTCGCCCGGCAGTTCTGCTCCGCGACCGGCGCACACTACCGACCCCACCCGTCCGAGACCGATCTGCAGTCCCGGGTGACGCATCTGATCTGGAAGCGCCTCGGCATCGTGTTCGCGCCGTCTGATCGGCCGCTGCTGCAGGTCGGAGCGCCCGTCGTGGGCATGTGGTCGACCGGCATCCTGGAGGCGGCGGCCGCGGGTCTGCCGGCCTGGGTGTACCACCCCGACCCACCCGAGTGGCTGCGCGAGGTCTGGCAGCGGTACGGCCTCTCGGTGTGGGGATCGGAGCCGAGCCCCGTGTCCGCCATCGCAGCAGGTGAACCGGCCGAGCGGCTCGCCGAGCTCGTGGAAGAGGCCCTGTAGTAGTTCGAAGTTCTCATCCGCGTGTGGAACCTTGAAGGCCGCGGGGGAATGCCGATAGAGACCCGTCGGCCCGAATGAATCAGGGAGAACACCGTGGCACTCCAAGGAACACTCGACACTTTCGCCTTGCCGGACGTCCTTCGCCTGTTGGCGACGACCAAGAAGTCGGGCCAGTTGCTGGTGCAGGGCGAGCAGGGAAACGGGAGCCTCTCCCTCGCCGAGGGGGAGGTCGTCGGCGGTGGCACGACGCTCGCCGAGACCGACGAGGCGCACGAGGTGCTCTTCGAGCTGCTCCGTCTCGACGACGGTTCGTTCCTGTTCGACCAGGACGCCACCGGCGACACGTCGGACGCGCCGGTCGACGTCGAATCCGTCATCACCGCTGCGGAATCGGCGCACGCGGAATGGCAGGACCTGTCCACCGTGGTCCCCTCACTGGACGTCGGCGTGACCCTGGTCGAGGATCTGCCCGAGGACCTCACGACGATCGACCGCGACCGCTGGAAGCTCATCGTCACGATCGGCAGCGGGTCGACCGTCAGGGCGGTGGGGGATCGCCTCGGGCTCAAGGAGCTTCCTGTGCTCCGGGCGACCAGAAGCCTCGTCGACGACGGGCTCGCGTCGATCGGGGATGCGACGGAAGGCTTCGCGGACGGTGGCTTCGGCGATCGCGGGGAGGGGTCGGTCGGCGGTCCGGACTTCGGCGACGCGTCCGGGGCGTTGCCGTCATTGGACGACGAAACCGACAGTGGAGACCTGTTCGACCCGACCGACGGCGCGCCCGGTGACCTGCCCGAGCCGCTGCCGGGCGGGTCGGTGTCGGGCGACGCCGACGAGCTCGCTCCTGACCTGGCTCCTGACCTCGCTCCTGACCTGGCTCCTGACGAGGCGGCGCGTCTCGAGGAACAGCTCAACGGGCTCCCCGAGGAGCAGCGGGCCGTGATCGAACGGGCGGCCGACATCGGCGACCCGATCGAGGCGGAGCACCTGCTCGACGAATTGCCCGACGGGGCGATCGACCGGGACCTCATGCGACGCTTCCTGGGGTCGGTCAGAAGCTGAGCTGGCACCGTTTCTGACCGCTGGGCCTCTTAGGCTCACCGATCGTGTCCGATGTCGCGCTCATCCTCGGCTGCGGCGTCGCCGGACTCATCGTCGGTGTCTTCGTCGACGTCCTGATCGTGCGTGGGCCGCACCGGCGGTCGTTCGCGCCGCCCTGGACCAGGTGTGTCGCCTGTGAGGCCCCTCCTTCGCGTGGGACCCTGCTTCCGGTCGCGGGGATCTTCGTCATGGAGGGGCGATGCGGTCGTTGCGGACAGCGGATCGGATGGTGGCAACCGGTCGTCGAGGTGCTCAATGCCCTGCTGTGGATGGTCGCGGCGCTGCGTTTCGGCGCCAGTCTCGAGCTGCTCGCGGTGCTGCCCCTGTTCTCGGGCCTGCTCGCGCTCTCCGCGATCGATCTGCAGACCTACCGGTTGCCCGATCGGATCAACGTGCCGTTGCTGCTCGGTTCGATCCCGCTGATCGTGGTCATCTCGCTGGTACAGAACCGACCCGGAGACCTGGTGTGGGCCGCGGTCGGCGGCTTCGGCTACTGGATTCTGTTGGGCGCGATGTGGCTCGTGTATCCCCGTGGCATGGGCTACGGCGACGTCAAACTCGCCCGGGTACTCGGCCTGTACCTCGGATGGGTGTCGCCGGTGCTGATCCTGTACGGCTTGATGTTCGCCGGAATCGGTGGATCGATCGTCGGCATCGGGATGCTGATCATCACCCGGGACCGGACCCGCGGGTTTCCCTTCGGACCCTGGTTGGCCGGCGGTTGCGTGCTCGCCATCCTGATCTCGGATTCGCTCGTCCGGAACATGTGATCGGTGCCGGGGACCCGGTAGGTTCTTGCGACATGCTCCGTTATCTCACCGCCGGCGAATCCCACGGCCAGGCGCTCTGTGTCACGGTCGAGGGGCTCCCCGCCGGGCTCGAGGTCACCGTGGAGGACTTCCAGTCCGAGCTCGCCCGGCGCCGGCTCGGCTACGGGCGCGGACCGCGGATGCGTTTCGAGGCCGACGAGGTCACGATCATCGGCGGCGTGCGCCACGGTCGGACCCTGGGTTCGCCGGTCGCCGTGCTGATCGGCAACAGCGAATGGAAGCGGTCCGACAAGTGGCATGCCGAGATGTCGACCGCACCGGGGCACACCGAGAAGCCACTGACCCAGATCCGACCCGGCCATGCAGACCTCGCCGGTATGCAGAAGTACGGCTTCACCGACGCCCGGGACGTGCTGGAACGGGCCTCCGCACGGGAGACCGCGGCCCGGGTGGTCGCGGGCACGCTCGCGAAGCTCCTCCTCGAACCTCTGGGGGTTCGCGTCGGATCCCATGTGATCCAGCTCGGCAGCGCACGCGCCGGCGTCGGCATCCGGCCCGGGCCCGACGACCTCGGTGTCGTCGACGAATCCGAGGTGCGCTGTTTCGACCCGGACGCCGCCGCGGCGATGGTCGCCGAGATCAAGGCGAGATCCAAGGAGGGCGATTCGCTCGGCGGCGTCGTCGAGGTACTGGTGTGGGGCACCCCGGTCGGGTTGGGTTCGCACGTGCACTGGGACCGGCGGCTCGACGGGCTGCTGGCGGGAGCCCTCATGAGCATCCAGGCGATCAAGGGTGTCGAGATCGGCGATGGTTTCACGGTCGCCGGCCTGCCCGGTTCCGAGGCCCACGACGCGGTGTACTGGGACGGCCACGGCTACGTGCGCAACACGACGCACGCTGGGGGGATCGAGGGTGGGATGTCGACCGGCGGGGTGATCGTGGCGCACGTCGCTATGAAGCCCCTGGCGACCCTGAACCGCCCGACGCTGGCCACCGTCGACGTCATCTCGAAGGAAGCCGGCGTGTCGTTCAAGGAACGCACGGATGTGACCGCGGTGCCCGCGATGGGCGTCGTCGCCGAAGCGATGACCGCACTGGTGCTGGCGAACGAGGCGACCCGGAAGTTCGGCGGCGATTCGATGGCCGAGTTCACCCGCAACGCCATGGCGTCGGCTCGTGCGCTCGCCGAGGGTCCTCTTGCCTGAGGGGCCGCCAGAGGATCCGTCCGGCCCCGGTCATGTCGTGCTCGTCGGCATGATGGGTTCGGGCAAGACCACGGTGGGACGTCGGGTCGCCCACAAGCTCGGCCTGGACTTCGTCGACACCGACGAGGAACTGGTCGCCGAGAGCGGACGTTCGATCACCGAATGGTTCGTCGATGCGGGAGAGGACGCGTTCCGAACCGCCGAGACCGAACTCCTCGGGCGGATCCTCGCCCCCGGACCGACGCGGGTCGTCGCCACGGGAGGCGGCGTGGTGCTCGCGGAGGCGAATCGCACCCGGTTGTCGGACTGCCGCCACACGGTGATCTGGTTGCGCGCCGGCCCCGCGTTCCTCGCCTCCCGGATCACCCGGAAGTCCGAACGCAAGGTCCGGCCGTTGCTGTCGGGTGACCCCCAGGCCACGCTCGAACGACTCGACGCCGAGCGGCGTGACCTGTACGCGGAGGTGGCCGACATCGTGATCGACATCGAACCGGTCATGAACGAAGGCGACCACCCGCGTAAGAGACTCGGTCGTCTGATCATCGACGCACTCGGCCGGACCGGCGCGCAGGTGCACCCGTGATCCGCCTCGAAGTGCCCCTGGGCGCACGCTCCTACCCGGTACTCGTGGGGGACGGCGCCCGCGTGGAGCTGGCGACCCTGCTCCCGTCCCGGGCCCGCCGCGCGGCGATCGTCACCCAACGCGGTGTCGGGGTCGACGTCGACCCGGGCATCGACCACGAGACCTTCGAGATCCCCGATGGGGAGAGCACCAAGAGCCTCGCCACCGTCGAGAACCTCTGTCGTGCCTGGGCCCGCTGGGGGCTGACCCGGGGCGACGTGGTGGTCGCGGTCGGTGGCGGTCTCACCACCGACCTCGTCGGGTATGCCGCGGCGTCCTACCACCGGGGGGTGGCCGTCGTGCACGTCGCCACCACGCTGTTGGCCCAGGTCGATGCCGCGATCGGCGGGAAGACGGGGGTGAACCTTCCCGAGGGCAAGAATCTCGTCGGGGCCTTCTGGCAGCCGCACGCGGTCATCTGCGACACCGGGACCCTCGCGACGCTGCCGGCGCGGGAGCTGCGGAACGGTCACGGCGAGATGGCCAAGTACGCGTTCCTGGGTGTGCCCGATCTGCCGTCGCTCTCCCTCGACGAGGCGGTCGCCGCCTGTGTGCGGTGCAAGGCCGACGTCGTCGCATCCGACGAGCGCGAAGGTGGCCGCCGTGCGATCCTGAACTACGGGCATACGCTCGCGCACGCGCTGGAGACCGCGACCGGGTACGAGATGCGCCACGGTGAGGCCGTGGCGGTCGGCATCGTCTTCGCCGCCGAGATCGCCGGGCGGCTCGGTCGGATCGACGAAGACCGGGTCGCGGAACACCGCAGGGTCGTCGCCGCATACGACCTGCCGAGTCGGCTTCCCGCTGGCGTCGCGAACGCCGAACTCCTCGAGCTGTTCTCCCGCGACAAGAAGGCCGTCGATGGACTGATCTTCGTGTTGGACGGCCCCGACGGGGTCGAGCCGGTCCGGGTGAGCGACCGTGCCCTTCTGGTGGACGCGCTGGATGCGATCGGGTGAGGCCAGAATGGACGAGGCCATGAGTACCGAAGACGAGGACGGTCACCGATGAACGAGACGTTCGACGACGGGGTTGCCGCCACGCCGCAGGCTGCGGCGGAACGGGCGTCGGGCCTGCTCGCGTCCCTGGAGCCCATGCACCAGGCCGATCGGGTGGATCGGGTTCGCGCCGGGCTCGCCGAGGCCGGCTGCGACGCGCTGGTGGTCACCAAGCTCGAGAACATCCGTTGGCTGACGGGCTTCACCGGTTCGGCAGCCCTCCTGGTCGTGCGCGAAGACGGCCTCGTGTTCACCACCGACGGGCGCTACGGCGAACAGTCCGAGATGCAGTTGGCCGCCGCCGGGGTCGACGCGCGACGCACCGTCGCCGGGGCCGATGGCCAGAAGGCCGCGATCGTCGAGGCACTCGAAGGGGTCGCACGCATCGGCCTCGAGGCCGACGACGTGTCGTGGGCACGCCAGCGACGGTGGGCCGACGAGTGGTTCGCCGAGTCCGAACTCGTGCCCACCGAAGGGTTCGTCGACGCGCTGCGGATCGTCAAGGAACCCGGCGAGGTGGACCGGATCGAAGCGGCGTGCGCGGTCGCGGACGCCGCGTTGGCCGCGGTCCGATCCCGATTGGTCGACGAACCCACCGAAGTCGACTTCGCCCTGGAACTCGATTTCGCGATGCGCCGGCTGGGTGCACAGGGCACGTCGTTCGACACGATCGTGGCGGCCGGACCCAACGGGGCGATGGCCCATCACCAGCCCGACGATCGCCGCATCACCGAAGGGGATCTGGTGGTGCTCGACTTCGGCGCACTCGTCGACGGGTACTGCTCGGACATGACCCGCACGATCATGGTGGGCGAAGCCTCACCGACCCAGCAGCGGATGCTCGACGTCGTCGCCGAATCCCAGGCGGCCGGCGTCGCCGCGGTCGCGCCGGGCGCGCTCACCGGAGACGTCGACCGGATCTGCCGTGACATCATCGACACGGCGGGTTGGGCGGACGCGTTCAGTCACTCGACCGGTCACGGGGTGGGCCTGGAGATCCACGAGCAGCCTCCGGTGGCCGCGAACAGCGCTGTTAGGCTCGAAGAAGGTGCCGTGGTCACGGTCGAGCCGGGCGTCTATCTGCCCGGTCACGGCGGCGTCCGGATCGAGGACACGGTCGTGGTCACCGCGCAGGGTCACCGGGTGCTCACCCGGGCACCCAAGGCGACGTCGGTGTCCTGACGAAGCCGCGAACACCCACCCACCGAACGACCCAACGACGAGCGAGGCGCCACGACCATGGCGATGACCACCAGCGGCCCCATGC
>JBDZUV010000010.1:11353-41998 GCA_040255345.1 Actinomycetota bacterium
TCTCAAGAACGGCATGCCCCTGCAGCTCGACAACGGGCTGTGGCAGGTGATGGAGTTCCAGCACGTCAAGCCGGGCAAGGGCGGCGCGTTCGTGCGCACGACGCTGCGCAACGTCCGCTCCGGTGGCGTGCAGGACCGCACCTTCCGGGCCGGTGAGAAGGTCGCCCAGGCGCTCATCGAGAAACACGACATGCAGTACCTGTACCGGGACCCCAACGGTTTCGTCTTCATGGACACCGCCACCTATGAACAGATGACCGTGCCCGAGTCGACACTCGGAGACTCCGGCGGGTATCTGGTCGAGGGCGCGAATGTGACGCTGGCCATGTTCGGTGCCGAGATCGTCGGCGTCGACCTGCCCGCCGCGGTCGAGATCGAGGTCGCCGAAACCGAACCGGGGATCCAGGGTGACCGGGTCTCGGGCGCCCGGAAACCGGCGACGTTGGTCACCGGCCTGGTCGTCCAGGTGCCGTTGTTCGTGAACATCGGCGACCGTCTGAAGGTCGACACCCGCTCGGGTGACTACATCACCCGTGCCTGAATCACCGTCCGACGATGCGGTCGTCGGGGCGAGTCGCCTCGACGCTCGTGAACGGGCACTCGAACTGCTCTACGAGGCCGACCTCAAGGGCCGCCCCGTCGCGGAGATCCTCGCCGAGCTCCCCGTCGCGGCCGACCCGTTCACGATCGAGCTCGTCACTCTCGCCGATCGGCACCGCGACGAGATCGATGCCGATCTGGTGCGGGTGTCGCGGGGGTGGACGCTCGACCGCATGCCGGTCGTGGACCGCGCGATTCTGCGTGTGGGGGTCGCGGAGCTCCGCTGGGCGCCGGCGACTCCGACCGCGGTCGTGATCAACGAGGCGGTCGAGTTGGCCAAACGGTTCTCGACCGACGCATCGAGCCGCTATGTCAACGGGGTGCTCAGCCGCATCGCCACCGATCACCGCGGCCCCCCGCCGGGCTGCTAGTATCGACTCCTGACCGTGAAACGGGTCCCGTGAGGCCCGGACGGACAGGAGTTGCCAGTGGCCGAACGCGAACGCCGTATCACGCGCCCCTTCGGGGGCGTTTTCGTCGCCCGGGCACAGGTGATGACCGCCGAAGAGGTCCACCGGGCGACCTGGCGGATCGCCCATGAGATCACCGAACGCAACGGCGGACTCGATGGCGTCGTCGTCGTCGGGTTGCAGACCGGGGGCGTGCCCCTCGCGGCCCGCCTCGCCGAGGCGCTGGGTGAGGTCGAGGGCGAGGTGCCGGTCACCGGCACGTTGGACGTCGCCTTCCATCGCGACGACGTCGGCCTGCGACCGGTGCTGCCCGAAGCGGTCACCGACATTCCCGTCGACCTCGACGGGGCGACGGTGGTGCTCGTCGACGACGTGCTGTTCACCGGGCGGACGGTACGGGCCGCGCTCGACGCGCTCACGTCGTTCGGCCGTCCCCGGGCGGTGCAGCTCGCCGTGATGGTCGACCGCGGCCACCGCGAGTTGCCGATCCGTCCCGACTACGTCGGTAAGAACCTGCCGACCCGACGCGACGAGGTCGTGAACGTCTCGGTCGACGGGGTCGAGCTCGGCGAGATGATGAAGTGAAGCACCTGTTGGACGTTGCCGACCTGGGTGGCCGGGACGGCATCGAGGACATCCTCACCCTCACCGACCGGTTCGTCGAGGTGTCGAACCGTCCGATTCCCAAGGTTCCGGCCCTACGCGGTCGGACCGTCGCCTGGTTGTTCTACGAGAACTCGAGCCGCACGCGACTCAGCTTCGAAACGGCCGCGAAGCGACTGTCCGCGGACACCGCGAACTTCAGTGTCGGGGTCTCCTCGGTCAACAAGGGCGAGTCGCTGCGTGACACGGCGCGGCTGATCGAGGCGATGGGGGCCGACGCCGTCGTCGTCCGCCACTCGTCATCGGGCGCACCGCACCGGATCGCGGAATGGGTCGACGCGGCGGTGGTGAACGCCGGTGACGGTTGGCATCAGCATCCCACCCAGGCGCTGCTCGACAGCTACACGCTGCGGCGACACGTCGGCGCACTGGACGGGCGCAGGATCGTGATCGTGGGTGACATCAAGCATTCGCGGGTCGCCCGCAGCGATGTCGATGCGTTCACCACCCTCGGTGCCCAGGTGACCCTCGTCGCCCCGCCGACGCTGCTGCCGGCGAGTCTCGAGGGTTGGCCGGTCACGGTGTCCCACGATCTCGACGCGGTGCTGGCCGACGTCGACGTCGTCGTCGTGTTGCGAATGCAGCGCGAACGGATGACCGAGGCGCTCGTGCCGTCACTGCGCGAGTACACCGCACGCTGGGGAATCACCGTCGAGCGTGCCGCCCGTCTGCACCCCGACACGATCGTCATGCACCCCGGTCCGGTGAACCGGGGCGTCGAGCTGGATGCGGCGGTCGCGGACGGCCCCCGTTCGGTCATCGTCGACCAGGTCCGCAACGGGGTGGCCGTCCGCATGGCGGTGCTGTACCGGCTGCTCGGTCACGCCGGCGCGACCGACGAGGAGCAGATCGATGCCTGAGGACCCGGTGGTGATGTACCCGTTGGTGATCGGCGGCGGCGAGGTCGTCGACGCGAACGGTCGCCGTCGGGCCGACGTGGCGATCGCTACGGATGGCACGATCGCGGCGGTCGGCGACGGGCTGGCGGCGGCGCGCACCCTCGACGCGAGCGGTTGTGTGGTCATGCCCGGCCTGGTCGATCTGCACGCCCACCTGCGGGAACCGGGCGGCGAAGATGCGGAGACGATCGCCTCGGGCGGTCGCTGCGCCGTGCGGGGCGGCTACACCGGCATCGTCGCGATGCCCAACACGACCCCGACCGTGGACTCCGCCGCGGTGGTGCGCCAGGTGCTCGACGCGGGGCGCGACGCGGCCTGTGAGGTGGTGACCGCCGCGGCCATCACCGTCGGGCGAGCCGGAGAGACCCTGTCACCCATGGGTGAACTCGCCGACCTCGGGGTGCGACTGTTCACCGACGACGGCACCGGCGTGCAGGACGGTCGGCTGATGCGCCGAGCGCTCGAGTACGGCCGGGGCCTGGGGGTGACCCTCGCCCAGCACTGTGAGGACGCCGCACTCGCTGCAGGGGGACACCTGCACGAGGGGGAGTGGTCGGCCCGCCTGGGCATCGCCGGTCAACCCGCCGAGGCCGAGGAGCTGATGGTCCAGCGTGATCTCGCCCTCGCCAGGCTCACCGGCGCTCGCATGCACTTCCAGCACCTGTCCACCGCCCGGTCGGTGGCGATGGTGCGGGCGGCCAAGGCCGAAGGTCTCCCGGTCACCGCCGAGGCGACACCGCATCACCTGGTGCTGACCCATGCCTGTTGTGCCGGGTTCGACCCGGTGTTCAAGGTGAATCCGCCGCTGCGTACCGACGCCGACGTGGCCGCGGTGCGTGCCGGCCTGCTGGATGGCACCATCGACGTGGTCGCCACCGATCATGCGCCCCATCCTCCCCAGGCCAAGGAACGGCCCTTCGACCTGGCCCCACCGGGGATGTTGGGTCTGGAGGTCGCCCTGGCGGTGATCCACTCCGAGCTGGGCGCCGAGCTGGGCATCGAGGGGATCGTGGCGGCCATGAGTGTCCGCCCGGCACGGATCGCCGCGATGGCCCATCAGGGCCGCCCCGTCGAGGCGGGCGAGGTGGCGAACCTGTGCGTGTTCGACCCGGAGGTGACCTGGGAGGTGTCGGCCGAGGACACCATGAGCAGATCGCGGAACAATCCCTGGGCGGGACGCACCCTCACCGGCCGGGTGCGCCACACGATCGTCGCCGGCTGTCCAGTGGTGGAAGACGGGAGTTGTGTGCGTGACTGACATCTACGAGTCGCTGCTGGTCCTCAGCGATGGCACCTCCTTCGAGGGCGAGGCCATCGGCGCGGTGCCCGAAGGCGGGATCGCCGGCGGAGAAGTCGTGTTCAACACGGTGCTGTCGGGCTACCAGGAGGTACTCACCGACCCGTCCTATGCCGGTCAGATCATCACCTTCACCTATCCCCACATCGGGAACTACGGAACGAACATCGAAGACAACGAGAGCCGCCGGCCCTTCGCCCGGGGGGTGATCGTGCGGGAACTGTCCCGCCGGACGAGCAACTGGCGGTCCACCGAGACCCTCGGCGACTTTCTCGACCGACGGGGCGTTCCGGGTATCGCCGGTGTCGACACGCGTCGGCTCACCCGCCACATCCGTGACGCCGGATCGATGCCTGGAACGTTCGGCATCGTCGACGACCGGTTCGAAGGTCACGTGACCGAGTCGGCGCTCCGCGAAGCCGCGGCCGTCGAGAAGGGCACCGACGGACTCGATCTCGTCGCCGAGGTGACGACCACGGCGCCCTACGAGGTCGCGCCGACGGCGGGGGGAACCCGCCGGATCGTCGCCTATG
Organism: Actinomycetota bacterium; assembly: GCA_040255345.1. Classification (GTDB taxonomy): domain Bacteria; phylum Actinomycetota; class Acidimicrobiia; order Acidimicrobiales; family Iamiaceae; genus JAFDWI01. The sequence goes on from JBDZUV010000010.1 coordinate 15,756, forward strand.
ACTTCGGCATCAAGTCGACGATCCTGACGAACCTGGCCCGCCTCGGTACCGTCGAGGTCGTTCCCGCATCGACACCCGCCGCCGACGTGCTCGCCCGGAAACCCGACGGGGTGTTCCTGTCGAACGGGCCTGGTGACCCGGCACGCACCGGCCTCGTCGACACGGTCGGCGGTCTGCTCGGTGAGGTGCCGGTGTTCGGTATCTGTCTCGGACACCAGCTCATGGGCCTCGCGCTCGGCGGCCGGATCGAGAAGTTGCCCTTCGGCCACCACGGTGGCAACCACCCCGTGAAGAACCTCGAGACCGGAATCATCGAGATCACCAGTCAGAACCACAGCTTCGCGATCGCTGAAGGGTCCCTGCAGCGCGCCGAGGTGACCCACGTGAACCTGAACGACGGGGTCATCGAGGGGATCCGCAGTACCGACGTGCCCGCATTCAGTGTGCAACATCACCCTGAGGCGGGACCCGGTCCACGCGACAGCGCCTATCTGTTCGAGACCTTCGAGGAACTCATGAAAGGGAACGCGGCCTGATGCCACGCAGAGATGACATCGAATCCATCCTGCTCATCGGGTCCGGCCCGATCGTGATCGGCCAGGCGTGCGAGTTCGACTATTCGGGCACGCAGGCCTGCCGGGTGCTGCGTGACGAGGGCTACCGGGTGATCCTGGCGAACTCGAACCCCGCGACGATCATGACCGACCCGGACTTCGCGGATGCGACCTACGTCGAACCCCTCGACGCCGCCACACTGACCCGGATCATCGAACGGGAACGTCCCGACGCACTCCTGCCGACCCTCGGCGGGCAGACCGCGTTGAACCTCGCCATGGAACTCGTGGAACTCGGCGTGCTCGACCGCTATGACGTGGAGCTGATCGGCGCGAACGCCGAGGCGATCGCCACCGCCGAGGACCGGGCGCGCTTCAAGGAAGCCATGGTCGGGATCGGGCTGGACGTCCCGGCGTCGGGCACGGCGCATTCGATGGCCGAGGCCCGTGAGGTGCTCGCAGAGGTCGGCCTGCCGGTCATCATCCGACCCGCCTACATCCTGGGCGGCAAGGGGACGGGCATCGCGTCGAGTGTCGAGGAGTTCGAACGGGTCGCGGGCGCGGGGTTGGATGCCAGTCCGATCAGCGAGATCCTCATCGAATCCTCGATCGCCGGGTGGAAGGAATTCGAGGTCGAGGTCATGCGCGACACGGCCGACAACTGCGTGATCGTGTGCTCGATCGAGAACCTCGACCCCATGGGCGTGCACACCGGTGACTCGATCACGGTCGCTCCGATCCAGACGCTGACCGATGTCGAGTACCAGAAGATGCGCGATGCCGCGTTCGCCTGCATGCGGCGCGTCGGCGTGGAGACGGGTGGATCGAACGTGCAGTTCGCCATCGATCCGGCGAACGGCGCCATGGTCATCATCGAGATGAACCCGCGGGTGTCCCGGTCGAGCGCGCTCGCCTCGAAGGCGACCGGATTTCCGATCGCGAAGATCGCGGCGAAGCTCGCCGTCGGCTACACGCTCGACGAGATCCCGAACGACATCACCAAGGCGACACCGGCGTCGTTCGAGCCCACCATCGACTACGTCGTCACCAAGGTTCCCCGGTGGGCGTTCGAGAAGTTCCCCGAGATTCCCAGCCTGCTCGGCACCCAGATGCAGGCGGTGGGCGAGGTGATGGCGATCGGCCGCACGTTCTGCGAGTCGGTGCAGAAGGCGCTGCGCTCCCTCGAGTCGGGTCGGTACGGACTGAACGCCGACCCCGGTGAGACGGCCACCGACGGGCTGAGTGACGCCGAACTGCTCGAGGCCGCGGCGATCGGCACTCCCGACCGGTTGTTCCAACTCGAGGCCGCGCTGCGGCGGGGCATCGGCGTCGACGAGGTCGCGGCCGCGACCAGGGTCGACCCGTGGTTCCTCGACCAGATGTCCCAGATCACCGAAGAGCGGGCCCACCTGGAGCGGGTCGGGTTCGAGGCGATGACCAGGCACGACTGGCGTCGGGCCAAGCGGTTGGGTTTCGCCGATGCGCAGCTCGCGTACCTGTTCGACGTCTCCGAATCCGAGGTCCGCGCGGCTCGCACCGAGGCCGGCGTCGTCCCGACCTACAAGACCGTGGACACCTGCGGCGCCGAGTTCGCCGCCGACACGCCCTACCACTACTCGACCTACGAGGACTCCACCGAGGTCGCGGCGGACGAGCGGGGCAAGGTCGTCATCCTGGGTTCGGGCCCGAACCGGATCGGTCAGGGCATCGAGTTCGACTACTGCTGCGTGCACGCCAGCTTCGCCCTGCACGACGCCGGCTATTCGACCGTGATGGTCAACTGCAACCCCGAGACGGTGTCGACCGACTACGACACCTCCGACCGGTTGTACTTCGAACCGGTCACACTCGAGGACGTGTTGAACGTCATCGACGCCGAGCAGGCGGCCTCACCGCCGGGAAGCCCCGGCGTGGTCGGGGTGATCGTGGCGCTGGGTGGCCAGACCCCACTGAAGCTCGCCGGCCGGTTGCCCGAGGGCATCGTGCTCGGGACGTCGCCGGCATCGATCGACGCGGCCGAGGACCGCGAACACTGGAACGCACTGTGCACGAAGCTGGGGATCCCGCAGCCCGCGGGCGGTACCGCCACCGACGTCGACGAAGCCCGCCGCATCATCGCCGAGATCGGCTACCCGGCGCTGGTGCGTCCGAGCTACGTACTGGGCGGCCGGGCGATGGAGATCGTCTACGACGACGAGCACCTCGCCTCGGCGATCGAGGAACTCGCCTCGTTCGGCGCCGTGGGTGCCGAGGCCGGGATCGCACCGGACCGACCGGTGTTGATCGACGAATTCCTCGAGGATGCCACCGAGGTCGACGTGGACGCCCTGCGTGATCACACCGGCGCCTTCCTGATCGGCGGGGTGATGGAGCACGTCGAAGAGGCGGGGGTTCATTCGGGGGACTCGGCCTGTGCGATTCCGCCGTACTCGTTGAGCGCCGAGTGCGTCGCCGTGATCGAGGGGCACACGGCCAGGATCGCCGAGGCGCTCGGTGTCGTGGGGCTGATCAACGTCCAGTACGCGGTGCAACATCGTGACGGCGTCGACGAGGTGTTCGTCATCGAAGCGAATCCGCGGGCCAGCCGCACGGTGCCCTTCATCGCGAAGGCGACGGGCGTGCCGTTGGCCAAGATCGCCACGCGGGTCATGGCCGGCTCGACGTTGGCCGAGTTACGTGCGGAAGGGCTGCTCGTCGATCCGGTGACCGGTTACGTGGCGGTCAAAGAAGCGGTGTTGCCCTTCAACCGGTTTCCCGGCGCGGACCGGATCCTGGGTCCCGAGATGCATTCCACCGGCGAGGTCATGGGGGTCGACACCAGTTTCGGCATGGCGTTCGCGAAGAGCCAGATCGCCGCCGGTGATCCGCTTCCCGACTCGGGTTGCGTGTTCATCTCGTTGGCCGACCGCGACAAGGCCGAAGGCGTCCGTGCTGCGGCACAACTCGCCGACCTCGGCTTCCGCATCGCGGCGACCGCCGGCACCGCTGCGGCGCTGCGCGCGCACGACGTCGCCGTCGCGGTCGACGTCGCCAAGCTCGGCGAAGACGGCGGACCCCACGCGGTCGAGCTCATCGAGGCCGGTGAGGTGCAGCTCGTCGTGAACTCACCGCGTGGTCGAGGGCCGCGGGCCGACGGCGACTACATCCGCGCCGCGGCAGGGGTGGCACGCATTCCGATCCTCACGACGGCGGCCGCGGCGCGCGCCGCAGCCACGGGCATGACCGAATGGTCGACGAGTGAACTGGTCGTCCGCAATCTGCAGGAGATCCATGGGTCGTAGGAGCCGACGCGCGGCGCGTGCCGAGCCGATGCCCGTCGACGTGTCGACGCGGATCGGCTCGATCGAGCTGCCGACTCCGGTGATGAACGCGTCGGGAACGTCGGGCCACGCGGACGAACTCGCCGACTACGTCGATCTCGCCGGACTCGGCGCATTCGTGGTCAAGTCGCTGTGCGTGCAGCCCTGGACCGGCAATCCCGCCCCCCGGGTGCACCTGGCCAAGGCCGGCATGATCAACAGCGTCGGTCTGCAGGGTCCGGGCGTGCGCGCGTGGCTGGCGGACGATCTGCCACGGCTGCGCGCTGTCGGAGTGCGTCGCATCGTGGTGAGCATCTGGGGAACGACGGTCGCAGCGTTCGCCGAAGCCGCCGCGCTGCTCGCCGACGCACCCGAAGAGGTCGTCGCGCTCGAGTGCAATCTCTCGTGTCCGAACACCGAGGCGGGTCGGGCGCTGTTCGCCCACGATCCGGCGGTTGCGGCCGAGGTGGTCGCGGCGTGTGTCTCGGTGGCCCGACGGCCCGTGTGGGCCAAGTTGAGTGCCAACACCGACCGGCTCGTCGAGGTGGCGGGGGCGGTCGCGACCGCGGGGGCCGACGCCGTGACCCTCGTCAACACGCTGTTCGGCATGGTCATCGACCCCGAGACGAGGCGCCCGGTGTTGTCGGGGCGCGGCGGCGGTGGGGTGTCGGGTGCAGCGATCCACGCGGTCGCCGTCAGAGCCGTGTACGACGTGCATGCCGCGTATCCCGACCTACCCGTCGTCGGGGTGGGAGGCATCTCGACGGGAACGGACGCGATCGAGTTCCTGCTCGCCGGCGCGCACGCCGTGCAGGTCGGCACCGCGGTGTTCGCCGATCCGAGGGTCCTGGGGCGGGTGGGTCGTCAACTGGAACAATGGTGTGTGGACCACGGTGTCGAGACGTTGCGTGAACTCATCGGAGCAGCCCATGAAACGAGAGCTGAATGACGGTCCCTGAACCCGCTGGGCGTGGCCGAGCGCGCAAGGAGGTGCGTGATCGACTCGTCCTCCCTCTGGATGTCGACGACCTCGTGTCCGCGACCCGGCTCGTGCGAGAAGTCGGGGAGTATTTCGGCGTGGTGAAGGTGGGGCTCGAGCTCTACAGCGCCGCCGGGCCCGATGCGATCTCGACGTTCGTCGACCAGGGGTTCGCGGTCTTCGCGGATCTGAAGCTGTGCGACATCCCCACGACGGTGAACCATGCGGCACGGGTCCTGGGTGCTCTGGGTGCGAGCTATCTGACCGTCCACGCGTTCGGGGGCTCGGACATGGTCCGAGCCGGGGTCGAAGGCTTCGACGCAGGCGCGAGCGCGGTCGGTTCGGCCTCGCCCGAGGTCCTGGCGGTGACGGTGTTGACGAGCGACGGCACCGCGCCACAGCACATTCTCGGCCAACGGGTGAAGGTGGCCCTGGCCGCCGGCGCAGGCGGCATCGTGTGCGCGGGAACCGATGCCGCCGAGGCCCGCCAGTACGGCCCACGCCTGACGATCGCCGTCCCCGGCATCCGCCCACAGGGGGCAGCGGCCGACGACCAGGCGCGGCGGGTCACCCCGACCCAGGCCGTGCAGGCCGGTGCCGATCTGCTGGTGGTCGGTCGACCGGTGACCGCAGCGGCGAATCCGGTCGCCGCGGCGGCCCGTCTGGCCGCCGAGGTCGAGGCAGCCATGTGAACTTCCTTCGTCGCCATGTGCACACGGGTCCCCTCGGCAGGGTGCTGCTTCATCCGTCGGTACGCCCCGTGCTCGCCGGAGTGATCGCACTGCGGTTCGTGCCGGCCGCCTGGCAGGTCACCCGACCGGTCCGCTTCCTCGTCGCGGCCCTCACCGGCACCGAGGTGCGGACCTACCGTCTCCGCTCGTCGGGGCGACCGGTGGTGGTACGTCACGGGTTCGGCTCTCTCGCGATCATGTGGGAGATCTTCCTGCAGGGCTGCTACGAGCCGCCTCACGATCTGACCGATCGCATCCCGCCGGCTCCCCGCATCCTCGACGTCGGGGCGAACGTGGGCGCCTACAGCGCCTACGCCCGCGGACGGTGGCCGGACGCTTCGATCGTGGCGATCGAGGCCGATCCCGACAATGTCGCCGCGCTGGAGCGTTTCGCGGCCCTCGACGGGTCCGGTCGGGTGGAGGTGGTCGCCGCGGCGGCGACGACGGCCGACGGCCCGGTGCGCTTCATGACCGGTTTGGGCGCGGGGTCGATGCTCGCCGCCGAGGTCGACGACGGCACATCGGTCGACGCGGGCGCCGAGGTCGACGGCGTCGATCTGTTGGCCATGTTGGAGGAGGCCGATCTCGTGAAGCTCGACATCGAGCGGGGGGAATGGCCGATTCTCGCCGATCCACGGCTGGCCACGGGTGGGCCGCTGGTGCTCGTGATGGAGTATCACCGTCGTCATGTCGACGACACGGGCGCGCTCGACGAGGCGCGTCGCCTCCTCACCGAGGCCGGGTTCGTCGTCGGGCACGTCCGGGCGAACTACTGGGGACACGGATCGTTGTGGGCCTGGCGGGACTGATCGTCGCGTGCCGGCTTTCGGACGCGCCGGCATCGTCGCGTGGGATATTCTCGTGCCATGCCCGAACCTCCCCGTCTCACACCGGAACAGCGTGCCGAGAACCTGGCCAAGGCGGCCCGGGTTCGTCGCGAGCGGGCCGAGTTGAAAGACAAGCTGAAGATGGGGATGATCACCCTGCCCGAACTGCTCGACCAGGCATCATCCGACGACGTGGTGGCGAAGATGAAGTTGTTGGCCGTCCTCGAATCGCTGCCCGGCGTCGGCAAGGTCAAGGCCCGGCGGATGATGGACGACATCGGTATCGCCGAGGGTCGCCGGGTGCGGGGCCTGGGTACGAAACAGCGTCTGGCCCTGCTCGAAGCGTTCCCGGCCGGCAGCTGAGCGGCGAAGTGGCCCGATGTGCTGGATCGGCCGGGATCGCGCGCGTGGCGCCTCCGTCGGCGCGGAATCGGTGATCCTCTGATCGTCGTCATTTCCGGACCGGGTGGGGTGGGCAAGGGCACCGTCGCGCGCGCCCTCGTCGCAGACGATCCCACGTTGTGGCTCAGTCGATCGTGGACGACGCGGGCCCGTCGTGACGATGAGGACGCGGGTGCGTACCGGTTCGCGACGAACGAGCAGTTCGACGCGGAGATCGAACGTGGCGGGTTTCTGGAGTGGGCGGAGTTCCAGGGAAACCGGTACGGCACGCCGTGGCCCGACGCGCCGGACGACGTCGACGTGGTGCTCGAGATCGACACGCAGGGCGCGGCCCAGGTGCACGCGAAAGACCCCGACGCGCTCCTGCTCTTTCTGCTTCCGCCGTCGTTCGACGAGCTCCGACGACGCCTGGTGCTGCGCGGTGATCGGGCCGATCGGATCGAGGCACGCCTGCAGATCGCGGAGCAGGAACGCGCGGAGGCCGCCGAACTGGGCGCCATCGAGGTCGTGAACGACGATCTCGAAACCTGCGTCTCGACGGTCCGCGAGCTGATTCGTGCGGCGCGTGATGGCTGAGGTCCGTCGCGGCGGCCATGTCCCAGACCCCTGCTCTGGTAGAGTTGACGGCCGCGCTCGGTTGAGCGCGTACCGTTTCGCACCGGAGAGCAGAGAACCGATGGCCTGGCAGCACGACACGATGATGAACCCGCCGATCGAGGAACTTCTGGACCGGGCCGGTTCGAAGTTCCGTCTGGTCACCTTCGGTTCGATGCGCGCCCGCCAGATCAACAGTTACTTCGGTGAGCTGGGCACGGCCGAGGTCGGCCTGGTGCCGCCGCAGGTCACGACGCAGGCACGCAAGCCCCTGTCGGTCGCGTTCGAGGAGATCGCGCTCGACAAGATCGAATGGGTGTCCGCCGAAGAGCTCGCTGCCGAGGCGCAGGCCGAGGCCGACGCGGCCGCTGCGGCCGACGCCGGCACCGACACCCCCGAGTCCGAGTAGTCTCCTCCGACCTCCTGGCATCGACATGAGTCTGCGCGGACGGCACATCGTCCTGGGTGTGACGGGTGGGATCGCCGCGTACAAGGCGGTCGAGGTGTGTCGTCGGCTCGTCGACGACGGCGCGTACGTGTCGCCGATCCTCACCCACGCCGCGACCGAGTTCATCGGGGCGGCCACGTTCTCCGCGTTGGCGTCCGAACCGGCCCGCACCGCGCTCCTCGACGGGCCTGAGGTGAGTCCGCACACCCACCTGGCGAAATCCGCCGACCTCGTGTTGGTCGTCCCCGCCACGGCGCACCTGTTGAGCGCGTATGCGACCGGGTCGTCGGGTGACCTGCTCACCGCGACCCTGCTCGCGAGTCGTGCGCCGGTCATGGTGTGTCCGGCGATGCACACCGAGATGTGGGAACACCCTGCGGTCCAGCACAACGTGGCGCTGTTGCGGCAGCGTGGCACATTCGTGGTGCCGCCCGGTGTGGGGCCGCTCGCCGGCGGCGATTCGGGCGCGGGCCGGCTGGCCGAAGTCGGTGACATCCTCGATGCGGTCCGACAGTTCTTCGCCGGCGGGGCCGACGACGCCGATCAGGATCTGCGAGGAATGCGGGTGGTGATCACCGCCGGGGGCACCCGCGAACCGATCGATCCGGTGCGCTACCTGGGGAACCGTTCGAGCGGCAAGCAGGGGCACGCGTTGGCCGATGAGGCCCTGGCACGTGGTGCCGACGTCGTGTTGGTGACCACGGCGGAGCGGCCGACGGCACCCGGGGTCGACGTCCGTCGTGTCGAGACCGCGGCCGAGATGCAACGTGAGGTCATGGCCGAGGCATCGACCGCCGATGTGGTGATCATGGCCGCGGCGGTGGCCGACTTCCGACCGGTTCAGGCGGCATCCACCAAGATCAAGAAGGCGGCGGGGCCCCCGACTCTCGTCCTGGAGCCCACGGTGGACATCCTGCGCGGGGTGGTACGCCACCGCCGCGGTGGTCAGACGATCGTGGGCTTCGCCGCGGAGACCGACGACGTGGAGGACCATGCGGCTGCAAAGCTCGTCGACAAGGGGGTGGACCTGATCGTCGCCAACGACGTGTCGGCACCCTCGGTCGGGTTCGCCCACGACACGAACGAGGTCGTGATCCTCGCTTCATCCGGCGAACGGGTCGATGTACCCCTCGCCGACAAGCGACAGGTCGCCGCTGCCGTCTTCGATGCCGTGGTGCGCTGTCGCGGATCGGTAACGTCCGGGCCGTAGTGTTCCGGCCCAGGGCGCGCCGCTCGCCCCGCCTCACCAGTTTCTCTCCATTCGTTCTTCCCCATCGATCTTTCCCAAAAAGGCAGAGGAGTCAGTTGTGACCAGTTGGACCTTCACCTCCGAGTCGGTGACCGAGGGTCACCCTGACAAGGTGGCCGATCAGATCTCGGATGCGATCCTGGATGCCATCCTCGAGCAGGACCCGATGGCACGGGTCGCCTGTGAGACCTTGGTGACCACCGGGCTCGCGCTCGTCGCCGGCGAGATCACCACCTCGGCCTATGTGGAGATTCCGCACGTCGTGCGGGAGACGATCAAGGCGATCGGCTACGACCGTGAGTCGGTCGGTTACGACGGCAACACCTGTGGGGTGATCACCTCGATCGACCCGCAGTCACCCGACATCGCGCAGGGGGTCGACACCGCATTCGAGACCCGCACGGGTGCCTCAGGCGAGGACGTGCTCAACTCCCAGGGCGCGGGCGACCAGGGCATGATGTTCGGCTACGCCAACAACGAGACCCCGTCGCTCATGCCCCTGCCGATCTGGTGGGCGCACCGCCTGGCCGAGCGCCTGGCCGAGGTCCGCAAGTCGGGCCTGTTGCCCTACCTGCGCCCCGACGGCAAGACCCAGGTCACCTTCGACTACGAAGACGGCGTGCCCGTCCGTCTCACCACGGTGCTGATCTCGACCCAGCACGCTCCGGGCATCGACGCCGAGACCGTCATCAAGCCCGATCTGCTCGAACACGTCATCCGCCCGTTGGTGCCCGAACAGTTCGCCGACGACGACTTCCGGGTGCTGGTGAACCCGACCGGTGCATTCGAGTTGGGAGGGCCACACGCCGACTGTGGCCTGACGGGTCGCAAGATCATCGTCGACACCTACGGCGGCACCGCCCGTCACGGTGGCGGCGCGTTCAGCGGCAAGGACCCTTCCAAGGTCGACCGCTCGGCGGCCTACGCCGCCCGCTGGGTGGCCAAGAACCTGGTCGCGGCCGGTGCTGCGGACCGCGCCGAGGTCCAGGTCGCGTATGCGATCGGCGTCGCCGCACCCGTGTCGCTGCTGGTGGAGACCTTCGGTACCGAGCACGCCGACCCGGCGAAGATCAACGAAGCGGTGCGTGACATCTTCGACCTGCGTCCTGCCGCGATTCTGCGTGACCTCGACCTGCGTCGCCCGATCTTCGCCAAGACCGCGGCGTACGGTCACTTCGGCCGCGAGGAGCCCGACTTCACCTGGGAGCGCACCGACCGGGCGGACGCGATCTCCTCGGCCCTGGGTCTGTAGCCCGCGACGGGCGTCGCCCCACCGAGCGCCGGGACCGGTCCGGTGCGACCCGAAAGCGAGCCCGCACCGTCGGGTCGGACCGCGCGCGTGCTGGTGGACGTCACCGGCATTCACAAGGAATTCGACTACCTCATCGAAGCTGCCGACGCGGGGCGGGTCACCGTGGGGACCGAGGTGCGCGTGCGTCTGGGTGCCCGCAACGTCGGCGGCTGGATCACCGCGCTCGACGTCGACACGCCGACCGGGGTGCATCTGCAGCCGGTGCGCAAGGTGCGGGGGATCGGGCCGCCCGCGGCGATCGTCGACCTGGCACGGTGGGCGGCGTGGCGTTGGGCCGGCCATCCGGCCCACCTGCTCCGGCTGGCGTCGGCTCCCGCCGTCGTCTCCGGGCGGCCGACGGCCGGTCGCCACTCCGCGATCACGCCGCGGGACGCTCCGTTCGTCGACCTGGTCGCCAGGGCGACGGCCGGGGGGTCGTCGGTGCTGCGACTTCCCCCGGGGATCGACCGGGTACCGGTCATCCGGGCCCTCCTCGCCGAGGCGTTGCAGGGTCATCCTTCCGGTTCGGCGATCGTGGCCTGCCCGAGTCGTCGTGCCGCAGCACGTCTGGCCGAAGCCCTGGGCGGCGCGGGATTCGCGGTGGCAGACCTGGCCGCGGACGGTCCCGCCACCGCCCGGTCACGGGCGTGGGCGACCGCCGCGGCCGGCGGCAGGGTCGTGGTCGGTACCCGCACCGCCGTCTGGGCTCCGGTACCCGACACGGCGGTGATGATCATCGTGGACGAACACGACGAGGCCTACCAGTCGACCCGCACGCCGACCTGGCACGCCCGCGACGTCTTGGCCGAACGGGCCCGCCGTGCGGGGGTTCCCTTCGTGCAGTTGTCACCGTGTCCGAGCCTCGAGGCGCTCGCCGCATCGCTCCTGGTCACGCCGACCCGTCTCGCCGAACGGGCAGGTTGGCCGTTGCTGGAAGTCATCGACCGGCGGGGCGAGGATCCCCGAACGGCGTCGAGTCTGTTCTCCGAGCATCTGGGTGAGGTGTTGGACCGTTCAGGTCGTACCGTCTGCGTGCTGAACCGCACCGGTCGAACGCGGCTACTCGCCTGTCGGACCTGCGATGCGTTGACGCGTTGTGAGCAGTGCGGTGCGGCCGTGCATGCACCTGCCGCCGCCGACCTGGTCTGTCCGCGCTGCTCGGCCACCCGTCCGCGGGTGTGTGCCGTGTGTGGGTCGGCCGCGTTGAAGAACCTGCGGATCGGCGTGTCGCGGGCTCGCGACGAACTCGAAGCGCTCGTGGGTGAACCGGTCGCCGAGGTCTCCAAAGACGGCGGGATCGTCGGTGACCCGGCACGGAGCCGTCTGGTGATCGGCACCGAGGCCGTGCTCCATCGCATCGGGCCGGTCTCGACGGTCGTGTTCCTCGACGTCGACCAGGAACTGACCGCTCCCCGGTTCAGGGCGTCCGAGCAGGCGTTGACGTTGCTCGCCCGTGCAGCACGGCTGCTGGGCCCGCGCTCGTCGGGTCATCGTCTGGTGGTCCAGACCCGGATCCCGGACCATCCCGTTCTCACGGCGGTGGCCGCCGGTGATCCGGGGGTCGTGAGCGGCGCCGAGGCCACGTTGCGCGAGACCTTGGGATTCCCGCCGTTCTCGGCGCTGGCACTGGTGACCGGCGCGGGCTCGGCGGAGTTCGTGGCGCGCATCGATCCAAGTGTCGTCGATGTGCTCGACGGAGGCGACGGCACCTGGTTGCTGCGCGGCGCCGACCACCACCTGCTGTGCGAGACGTTGGCCGGCACCCCACGTCCCGAGGCGCGTCTGCGGATCGAGGTCGATCCGGTCAGGGTGTGACGGCGTCGGTGCTGTCGACGTTCGACACCATGGCCGCCGGGCCGGGCATCGCCACGAGAGTCGCCGCCTCATGACGTGGCCTTTGCAGGCGTGGCCGAGTGGCGGGTTCGACCTCGGCGTCGACCAGGTTCATCCGGGGACACCGCCACGCTGCGAGTCGGGCGCCGATCCGACGATGCACTCGGCGATCGTTCTGGTTGCCCGTGGGTCGACGAGCAGGCCGGTGTGGGTCGTCTGCAGCGGGCACGCGCCGTCGCCGGGGTTCCGGCGCTCGATCGGTGGGTCGTCGACGCGGTGTCCGTGGGTGGCCGTGAACGACACCGGGGTCGTGTCGAGGCGCGACGGCGCGGTCCAGGCGCGCAGGAGTGCCCAGTCGTGTTCCAGGGTGGTCGCGGCCAGGCGTGCCTGCCAGCCGAAACCAGACCCGGTGATCTCCGCGTCGACCGCTCGGCGGAGCGAACGGGACATCCCCGACGCGGGGAGGCGCCCGGACGTGACGCCGTCGGCGACGGCGGCGTCACGGTGTGCCCAGGTGCGCCGCAGCCGCGTGACGCCCGGATCGACGCGCGCGGCCTCGGTGATCCAATCGGTGCCAGGGCCGTCCTCCAGGACGGGTGGCCCGTCGAGCAGCATGACCTGGGTGACCCGCGCCGGTGCCGCCGCGGCGACGGCCAGGGCGAGCATCCCGCCGGTGCCGTGGCCGATGATCGAGAAGGTCGCCGCGTCGAGCTGGTCCGCGAGGCCGAGCAGGTCGGCGACGTGGTCGTCGAGTGCCGGCGGCGGGGGAGCGGTCACCGACGCGGCCCGGCCGCGGAGATCCGGAGCGACGACGCGCACCTGTGCGTCGCCGGCGACCGCGAGGTCACCGAACCAGAGGCCGTTCGCCGTGAAGTCGTGGATGCCGATCACCACCGGTGCCACCGCGTCGGCCTGGAACGACCACGAGGTGATCGGGACCTCGGTGGTCGGGGAGATCCGGTCGGGTTCAGTCGGTGGCATGATCGGTCCAAGCGTGTCGCCGGAGTTCATACAGCGCGATCGACGTGGCGGTGGCGACGTTCAACGAACCGATCCGACCCAATTGGGGCAGGAACGCGACCGCGTCGCAGGCGTCGAGAGCCGCGGTGGTGAGCCCCCGGTCTTCGTGACCGATCACCAGCGCGATGTCGCCGTCGACCCGCAGTTCGTGGAGCGCCACGGCGTCGTCGGCGAGTTCCAGACCGACGCACCGGTAGCCGACGGCGCCAGCGGCGTCGATCGCCTCGTGGACGTTGGCGGCCCGGTGAAGGCGCAGGTAGCGCTCAGAGCCGAGCGCGGTCTTGGCGACCTTGGTGTGGTCGGGTCCGGGCGTGTCGCCGACGAGCCACGCGTCGTCGACCCGGTACGCCGCGGCACTGCGCAGGATCGCGCCCACGTTGTAGGGCTGCGACAGTCCGGCGAGCACGAGCGCGACGCGGTCGGTGGTCAGACGGCGCCAGGTGCGGTGGAGGCGCTTGAGGTCGGTGGAGCCGAGTTGTCTCACGTGTCGTCTGCAGTCGCCGTGGTCACTTCGAGCACCCGGTAGCCGCGGCGGGAGATCAGCCTTTCGACGTCGTGGCCGCGGGTGGCGATCCAGCGGGTCAGTGAGTCGGAACCGAGATGTTTGTGGACGACGAGGTGCGCTTTGGCGCCCGGCTCCAACCGTGCCAGCCACAGCTCCAACAGCGCTTGCAGTGCCGGCTTGCCGATCCGGATCGGCGGGTTCGACCAGAGCCCGTCGAGGCGCAGATCGTCGGGTACGTCACCAGGCGTGACCGCCTTGATCCGGTCACCGACCCCGGCTCGTCGCGCGTTCAACCGACACAATTCGAGTGCCCTGGTGTTCACGTCGACGGCCCAGACGACCGCCTCGGGTGATCGGAGGGCGAGGGCGACCGCGAGTGGCCCGTAGCCGCACCCGACATCGGCGAGGGTGACCGGCCCCTGCGGCGGTGCCGGCGCTTCGGCCAGCAGGACCCGGGTTCCCGGGTCGACCTGGTCGGCCGAGAACACGCCCGAGTCGGTGGTCAGCTCCAGCCGGCCGTCCGCGAGCGTGAGATGCACGGTCCGCCGGTGCGAGGGCGCGTCCGGTTCGTTCGAGAAATAGTGCGCCATCGCCCGTCCATTGTGCCCCACACGATCGTGCGCGCCCTGATACGGCATGCGAGCTTCGGCGACAGGCGGTGAAGACGGCGCTCTGGATGGTCGCGATTCGGTGGAGAGGGTGCGATGGAGTGGGTCGCCGGTCAGATGCCCGATGAGCCGGGGCCGGCTTCCCTGGGAGTCTCGGCCGACGCCGGGCAGGCCCGGCGTGCCCGCGGGCTCGCCGACGCGCCGACGCGCCGGGGCTTCGGAGTGTCACCGCTGGAAGCGATCTCGCATCGATCGACCTCACGGCCACCACCATGGCATCGGCGAGTCGAGCGGTAACATCGAGGCCATGGCCACCTACACGATCCGCAAGATCGGCGACCCGGTGCTGAACCGGCGCACCGAGGAGATCACCGACATCGACGGCCACATCGCGAAGCTGGCCGAGGACATGCTCGAGACGATGTACGACGAGCCGGGTGTCGGCCTCGCTGCCAACCAGGTGGGCATCTCCAAGCGGTTGTTCGTGTACGACGTCGGCTACGGGCCGATCACGGTGGTGAACCCGAAGATCATCGAGACCGATGGCGAATGGGAATACGAAGAAGGGTGCCTGTCGATTCCGGGGCTTTCCTTCGAACTGGTCCGCCCCAACGCCGTGCATCTGATCGGTTACGACCTGGAAGGGAACGAGATCTCCATCGAGGCCGACGAACTCGAGGGCCGTGCCCTACAGCACGAGATGGATCATCTTGAGGGCACGCTGTTCATCGAACGCCTCGACGACGACCAGCGAAAGGCCGCGAAGAAGGCGCTGCGCGAGATGAACCTGGCCGCGGCGGCCGAGGTGGATCCACATCGCACGACGGCGTCGTCCGGCGGATTGCGACTGCCCTGAGCCTGCCGCTGCCACCCTCACCCCGGCGGCTCGTGTATCTGGGCACGCCACCACTGGCCGTGCCGACCCTCGAAGCGCTCGTCGCGGCGGGTTACGAGATTCCGCTGGTCGTCACCGGCGCCGACGCCCGTCGTTCGCGGCGCGGCGATCCCGAGCCGAGCGCGGTCGCCCAGGCGGCGTCCGCTCATGGCATCACCGTCAGCCACGACGTCGTCGACGTCGTCGGCGTCGACGTGGACCTCGGCATCGTGGTCGCCTACGGCAAGATCATCCCCACGTCGGTGCTCGACGTGCTGCCGATGCTGAACCTGCATTTCTCGTTGCTGCCGCGGTGGCGGGGGGCGGCACCGGTGGAGCGGGCCTTGCTCGCCGGCGACGCCCATTCCGGGGTGTGTGTGATGGATGTGGCCGAAGCGCTCGACGAGGGCGACATCTACGCCCGCGCCGAGGTCGCGATCGGCGCGGATGCGACGTTGCAGTCGCTGCGCGACGAACTCGTGGCACTCGGGACCGATCTGCTGCTCACGGGCCTGCGCGACGGATTCGGTCCGCCGGAACCCCAGCAGGGCGACGCCGTGTACGCCGCGAAGATCACCCAGGAGGACCGGCGGCTCGACTTCACCCAGTCCGCGGAGATGGTTCGGCGGGTCGTGTCGCTGGGCGACGCATGGACGACATTCCGCGGCAGACGGTTCAAGATCTGGGCGGTACGGATACTCGAAGGTCCGGCGTCGGAGCCGGGCAGGCTCAGCCCGCCGTCCGATGGTGTCGGACCCCGGGTGGCGACGGCCGATCGTTGGGTCGAACTCGTCGAGGTGCAACTCGAGGGCAAGGCGAAGTCGGCCGCCACCGACTGGGCGCGCGGCGCGCGCCTCGAACCCGGCGACCGGTTGGGGTCGTGACGCCGCACACGGCCACGCGCACTGCCCGAGCGCTGGCGCTGCGGGCGCTGACCCGCATCGAACAGGACGGCGGATACGCGAATCTCGTGCTCGCCGCCGAATTGGGACGCAGCGATCTCGACCGACGTGACCGTGCCCTGGTCACCGCGCTGGTGAACGGCACCACCCGGATGCGCCGCGCCTGTGACCACCTGGTCGACCGGTTCCTGCAACGTCCGATCGAAGCGCAGGTCCGGCGCATCCTGCGCCTCGGTGCGTACCAGCTCGTCTTCATGAAGGTCCCGCCGCACGCGGCGGTGTCCGCGACGGTGGCACTGGCACCTCGACGGGTGTCGGGGCTGGTCAACGCGGTGCTGCGCCGGGTGAGCGAGCACGTGCTCGACCCGGACGATCCGTCGCAGTGGCCCGATGAGGCGACCCGACTGAGCTACCCGGACTGGATCGTCCAGCGGCTCACCACCGATCTCGGGGGCGGCGCCGCCGCCGACGCATTGGCCGCGATGAACTCACCCGCGCCGGCGACGACCCGCGACGACTGCTACGTCCAGGACGTGGCGTCTCACGCGGTCGTCGAGGCGGTCGATGCCCGCTCCGGCGAGCTCGTGGTGGATGTGTGCGCCGCGCCTGGAGGCAAGGCGACGGCGCTGGCCGCCGCCGCGCAGCGGGTGGTCGCCCTGGACCACACGAGCGGGCGAGTGGGCCTGATCGTGACGAACGCGGCCACGACCGCGACCTCAGCACGCCTCGACCCGGTCGTCGCGGATGGTCGACGACCTCCTCTGCGACCGGGCTGTGCCGACGCGGTGCTCCTCGACGCGCCGTGTTCGGGGTTGGGTTCGTTGCGCCGTCGGGCCGACGCCCGCTGGCGGATCGACGAGGTCGACGTCGACCGACTGGCAGTGCTGCAAGGCGAGTTGCTGATCGCAGCTGCGGAGCTGGTGCGCCCCGGCGGGAGGTTGATCTACAGCGTGTGCACCCTCACCGACGCCGAGACCGGTGCGGTGATCGCGCCGTTCGTGGCGTCGCGGCCCGAGTTCACGGCCGTCCCGCTCGGAGGCCCCTGGAAGCCCGCCGGCCTGGGCGCGCGGCTGTTGCCGACCGCGGGCGGACGCGACGGCATGAGTTGTTTCCGCTTTCGTCGATCATCGACGCGGTGACGCCCGATAGGTTCGGAAAGGTGGACGCCGAAGAAGACCGCACGATGATGCACCGGGCGCTCGACCTGGCCCGATCGGTACGGTGTGTGACCTCCCCGAACCCGTGGGTCGGGTGTGTGCTGGTCAGCCGTGACCGGCGGATCTACGAAGGCGCGACCGAGGCTGCCGGGGGCCGCCACGCCGAGGCGGTCGCCCTCGATGCGGCCGGTTCTGCGGCGAAGGGCGCGACGGTCTATGTCACGCTCGAACCGTGTGCCCACCAGGGGCGCACCCCACCGTGTAGCTCGGCGTTGATCGAGGCGGGGGTGGCCCGAGTGGTGTTCGCGGTCGAGGATCCCGACTGGCATGTCGAAGGTCGGGGGATCGAGGCGTTGCGGGCAGCGGGGATCACCGTCGACCGACCATGTGAGGCCGACGTGGCCAGGGCCGAGGCGCTCCTGGAGCCGTATCTTGTCCAGCGACGCACCGGCCGGCCCTACGTGGTGTGCAAGCTGGCGGCGTCGATGGACGGGCGCACGGCGGCGCCCGATCGCACCAGCCAGTGGATCACCGGAATCGAGGCCCGGACCGATGCACACCGTCTCCGAGCAGAGTCCGATGTGATCATCGTCGGGGCGGGCACGGTGCGCGCGGACGATCCGAGTCTCACGGTGCGACTGGTGGACGCGCCCCGCGGTGACCCGCGCCGGATCGTGTTGGGTACGATCCCCGACGGGGCGAAGGTGCAGCCGGCCACAGAACACGACGGTGCGCTCGAACCTCTCCTCGATGTCCTGGCCATCGAGGGGGTCATCCAGGTGCTCGTCGAGGGCGGCGCCGGTGTCGCCCACGCGTTCCATGCCGCCGGTCTGGTCGACCGCTATGTGCTCTACCTGGCACCGCTCTTCTTCGGTGGCGACGATGCCCGCGGACTCTTCGCGGGAGCGGGGGCCGCGACCCTCGGCGATGCGTGGCGGGGCCGGATCGATCGGGTCGATCGTCTCGGACCGGATCTGCGGGTCGAACTGGTGCCTGAGCCGTAGGTCACTCGCTCCACGGGCGTCCGAGATGGGTCGCGCGGCCTCCGGGGCGGTACCGTCGTGGGAAGTCTCGGCGTTGTGAGCGCCGAACCGGACAGCGAAGGAACGACCGAGGAGACATGTTCACCGGCATCGTCGAAGAGCTCGGGAGCGTCGCGTCCCGTGAGGGTGGTCGCCTCCGTATCGCGGCCACCATGGTGCTCGCCGATGCCGAGATCGGTGCATCGATCGCCGTGAACGGGGTCTGTCTCACCGTCGTCGCCGCGGGCGACGACTGGTGGGAGGCCGACGTCGTGGAAGAAACCTACGCCCGGAGCGCGCTCGGCGACCTCGAACCGGGTGATCCGGTCAACCTGGAGCGGCCCGTGAAGGTGGGCGGCCGGCTCGGTGGACACATCGTCCAGGGCCATGTCGACGCGGTCGGTACGATCGTCACTCCCGCGCCGGATCTACGCATCGCGCTGCCGGGCGATCTCCTCGGCTACGTCGTGCACAAGGGATCGGTCACCGTCGACGGCACCAGTCTCACCGTGGCCGCGGTGCACCCGGACGGTTTCTCGGTCGCCGTGATCCCGCACACGGCCGAGGTCACGACCCTGGGGCACAAGTCGGCCGGCGACAAGGTCAACATCGAACTCGACGTCATCGCCAAGTACGTCGAATCTCTCATGGAAGGGCACGCCAGGTGAGCGACACCGAGGAGGCCAAACCGATCGACCGGTCGAACCATGTCGAATCGAAGCACCGCAGTCCGAGCGATCCGCCCGAAGGGTTCTCGACCGTCGAGGACGCCGTGGCGGCGATCTCCCGCGGCGAGATCGTCGTGGTCGTCGACGACGAGGATCGTGAGAACGAGGGCGACCTGATCATGGCCGCCGAGTACGTCACTCCCGAGAAGGTGGCGTTCTTCCTGCACCACACCTCGGGGTTCATCTGCGCCCCGATCACGACCGAGCGGGCCCACGAACTCGACCTCAAACCGATGGTCGAGCACAACACCGAGGCCCAGCGGACCGCCTTTCTGGTGAGTGTCGATCTGCGCCAGGGCACCACCACCGGCATCTCGGCGTTCGACCGTGCCGCCACGGTCAAGGCGTTGGTCGATCCCTCGACCCGCCCGGGTGATCTGGCCCGTCCCGGCCACATCCTGCCACTGGAGGCCCGACCGGGCGGCGTGCTCAAGCGAGGCGGGCACACCGAGGCCACCGTCGACCTGGCGCGCATGGCCGGGCTGTACCCGGCCGGAATCCTGTGTGAGATCGTCGACGACAAGAAGATGGGCATGGCCCGCACCGAGGAGCTCAAGGCGTTCGCCGACGAGCACGGGTTGTGCCTCATCTCGATCGCGCAGCTCATCCGGTACCGCCGCCGGCACGAGAAGCTCGTCAAGCGGGTCGCCGAGGCCCGCATCCCCACCCAGTGGGGCGACTTCACCTGTTACGTGTTCGAATCGGTGCTCGACGGCGAACAGCACGTGGCGATGGTTCGTGGCGCGGTCCAGGGGCAGAAGGACGTCCTGGTGCGGGTGCACTCGGAGTGTCTGACCGGTGACGTGTTCGGGTCGCTGCGTTGTGACTGTGGGGTGCAGCTCGACGCGGCGATGCGCCTGATCGCCGAGGAGGACCTCGGTGTCGTGGTGTACCTGCGGGGTCACGAAGGACGGGGGATCGGCATCGGCCACAAGATCCGTGCCTATGACCTGCAGGACCAGGGCGCCGACACGGTCGACGCGAACCTGGCCCAGGGCCTGCCCGTCGACAGCCGTGAGTACGGGATCGGCGCGCAGATCCTGGTCGATCTGGGCATCACCACGATGCGCCTGATCACGAACAACCCGGCCAAGTACGGCGGCCTGGAGGGCTTCGGCCTGGACATCGCCGACCGGGTGCCCTCGATCACCGCCCCGAACCCGGAGAACATCCGCTACCTGCGCACCAAGCAGGAGCGCATGGGCCACCTGCTCGAAGGCCTCGACGACCTGTTCTGAGCCGGTCGGCCCTGTTGTGAGCCGCACCTGTCTGAGCATTGACGCGTCTTTGTGCGGTTGACCCGTGCCGAGGTAGAAAAGCCGTGCAACGTCGAGTTCCGTGCGACGGCTGGCAGGTATTGCTCGGCCGGCCACGTTGTTCAGTGGACGGCAGTGATCCAGGCGGCGAGCAGCCCGTTGAACGCGAACAGCGCCGTCATGTCCATCCTTCCGAACGTCCGATGCTGGTTCACGACGATTCGGTGGCCCCGTCGGGCAGGGCGTTCGGAACAGTGCAAACATCACCTGCAAACTTCATACGATACTCCTTCAAGATCGTTTAACGAGGTGCCGATGGGTACTCAGGAACTTCGTCTCGACACGATAGAGGAGTGGTCCAAGTTGGGTTCTGTTGGCGTCAGTGCTGGTGGTGTTGTGCGCGTCGGCTGCCCCCGCGTCGGCCCTGGATTGGCCCAGTGGACGACCGCACTGTTTTCGGACGGAACGATTGCTATTGACAATGGGCTTGCTGCTCGATCTTTTCGGCATGGGGCACCGCTCGTGGACAAGTCGGATCCGGGGTTTGTGATTCCACCGGGTTATCCGTTGTCTTGGCCCCCTCGAGTCAGATCAGCGGGGCATGTGCCCCCGCCCCCGCCCCCGCCGTCAGCCGAGAAATCTTGGGTGGCGTCGCCTCGCTTGCCCTTGATCGGCCCGCAAGTGCCAGGAGACCGAGACACCGGGGACGACTGCGAGAGCAAGCGACCGTGACGATGGGCCTGGTGGTTTGACGGTGGAGCGGCTTGGGGCTGATCCGGTGCGGTTTTTGATGACGGCTCGGGGACTTGGGGTTACGTCAGCGGCTTCCGATTGCAGTTCCTCAGGGGTGGGTGCACGTTGCGTCGTCGACATTGCAAGTGTCGCATTCGGCGGTGTAGGGCTGGGCCTTGGTGACGTGGGCGTCGCAGGTACGGTCGCAAGATCCGACCCGGCATCAGCGGCGCTCATTTCCAGGCTCGGCGATGCCGCGTACGGGACTACGTCGATCGGGTATGGCACGTTCGGCGGACTGGCGCCAGACAAGTGGTTCGAATGACGACCTTTCCCGTCTACTACTCTTCTCGGCCCGCCTCTGAGGTTCCCCCTCCGTCGGGGCAAGTCCCAGAGCTTCCAGGGAAGGGACCTGGGCCTTGGAGGCTGTTGGGTCCAATCCTGTACGGCGGCGGCATATTAGCCATATGCATCCCTAAGATCGGTGTTCTTGGCGCTTTTGCTGCGATCGCGACTGGGCTAGCACTTCTTTGCGTGGTGCAAGGTCTAAACGCTGTCGCAAAGAGAAGACAATGTTCGAAGCGTTACCCGGCTTCTGCGCGCCCTCTCTGTGAGTTTTGCGTGACGGAATATTCGAATACAACAACCTCGTTTGGTTACGTTCGACTTGAGGCGTGCACTCTCCTATGGGTGCGGACGAGGGGCGACGAAACCCGTAGTAATATCGCTGTAGACCTTGTTCAGGCCGAGTTGCTTGTTGTATGCCGATATGGTCCGTTCTCTACACGTATATGGGTCCAGGACGAGGCGAAAGCCTGGGTTCGGTTTGGGATGCCGACGAGGTTTGTCAGAGTATTGAAGATTCTGGATGACGTCCCTGGTCTAAGTCGGATTGGTACTGAATCTGGTGCTGGTGCAAGTTTTGCCGCTAGCGACCCTGTGCGACCTTCAAGAGTCCCGAATGGGTTGCCTGGGTCGAGCAGTCTAGACAGACGGTGACGTATGAGTGGCCGTCGGCTGCGTGGCCGGTAACGTATGGGCGTTCGCAGGGTGAAGTGTTGTCGTCGGCGTCGCAGTTGAGTGGGGCGTCGTCGTGGGGGTATGACGCGTCGGGGGAGTTGGTGTCGCAGACGAATCCTTCTGGGAGTTTCGGGTATGACGCGGCGGGTGGCTTGACGCAGGTGAATGGTACGTTTCAGGTGTTCGATGATTCGGGGGAGGTGTGTTGGACGGCTCCGACTGCTGGAGCGTGTGGGTCGCCGCCGTCGGGTGCGACGGTATTTGGTTATGATCAGAATAGGGAACGGACCGGGGCGGCGTCGGATTCGTATGCTTGTGATGGGTCTGGGCAGATGGTTCAGTCGGTAACTTCGGCTGGTACGTTCGGGGCTACCTCGATCGGATATGGCACGTTCGGCGCATTCGCCCCAGACAGGTGGTTCGAATGACGACGCACCCCATCCACTACTCGTCGCGGCGTGATAATGAGGTCGGACAGATGCCAGAACTTGTCGGGCGCCGGCCCGGATTCCGGCATTGGATTGGTCCAATCGTGTACAGCTGCGCCCTCCTCGCGATCGTGCTACCTCAAACGGGCTTCCTGGGCGCGGTAGCCGGTGCTTTCGGCGGGATCGGTCTCTTCTGTCTTATACAGGCAATCACCAATAGTGTGCAACGAAGGAAATGCAGGCGACTCTATCCGACCGAGGGTCATTGCATGTGCGAGTTTGTTGCTGCAAGAAGTTCGAAGGATTCGATCTCGTTTGGATACCTTCGAATTGATAGCCGTCGGCTCTCTTGGGACCGCGCGCGAGGAGCGCCGATGCCAAACAGGATCCAGGCTGACTTGAGTGAGATGACTTCCTTAATTGTCCTGAGGTATGGCCTCTTCTCAACACATATATGGTTGAAGGATGAATCGGCTAGCTGGACGCGTCTGAAGCTGCCGGCTAGGTTTACCGCTGTCCTCCGCATGTTTGATAGTTTCCCCGGATTGCTGAGGATCGATGCTCCCAGTGCTAGTCGGAGGAGTGGCGGCACGCATGGTTCGGACCGATCAGGAATGATGCCTGATTAACTGGAGCGCGGCTTTCTGAGCCTATAGTATGGAGAACTAGTGCAACTGGCCTGTGTGCGGCATCGCGAACCCGCTCGAGGTGATCGACCAGCTCACCTAACGGTGATCGAGGAGGACATCCGCAAGGGCCTCGACGAATTGAGGGCGATGCTGGGATGAGGACCGGCTGGGTTCCGGGCCGGCTCAGTGGAACGCGGTTATCCAGGCGGCGAGCAGGGCATTGAAGGTGAACATGGCCGAGATCGTCCAGACGATCTGCTTGCGGATGGCACGTTCGAACTTTGCATCTTGTTGAGCGAACCGGGCGTCGATTCGACCCTCGAGACTGGCGAACCTCGAGTCGAACTTCGCCAATTGCGCGTCGAGGTGGTCTTTGGTGACCAGGTTGCCCCATGGGGTATCGACGATGCTCTGCATCAGTACCTCCGCGGTTTCCGCGCTGGTTGCTTCGGTGAGTTCAGTGTAGATCTGCGACCGTGCGGCCGCACTGAGGTTGGTCATGTCCGTGCTCTCCGGGGTTCCGGTGTCGGTTCCGTCGTTCCGGGCGGCTGGAACCTTCGAGCGAGCCGCGAGCGCTGGGAGCATTGTGACGTCGACGTGTGACAATTCCCCGTGCTGGAGCGCCCCGAGGTGCTCGGCGACGAGGTGCCGATGGGGCAGAATCGGTCGATGGCCCGACCGCACGGACTCGACACGGCGGTCGCGCGGCATCTCGTCCACCGGAGCCGTCGAGGTGACTCCCATGGGAGCGCGCACGCGCACGCGCCCGCGGGCGCGTCGGGGGAGTGCGTGGTCCAACGTTGCAGCGACAATTGGGCGTGTCCGCGGGCAGTTGTCGCTGTGACGTTGGACGATCGATGCCCGGCACGCGTCGTCCGGGGGCAGCCGCGGTGACTCCCATGGGAGCGCGGAGGCGCCCGCGGGCGCCTCGGGTCGGCGCAAGATCCGCCGAGAAGCGTTCGTTTGCTCGCCCGAAAATGTCACACCCCCGGGGTACCCTGGCTCCCAGGGAGCCAGGGCGGACGCCGTTGGAGGGACCGGTGGAGCAGCAACGACGGACCGTGACAGGTGCGTCGCGATCGGAGCACCGACCTCGGTGTGGAGCCGAGTGTCGACTCCCACGGGAGCCTCCGCGCGCCCGCGGGCGCGCACGCTGGCGGTCAATTTCGACGGCCCCGATTGCAGCGTCAGGACCGGTGCTTCGAGAATCTGGTCACGTCAGCGGACGCGTGGCGAGGGGCCGCTCGGGGCGCAGCTGTGTTTGCGACGAGGGCGGGTCACGCTGCTCGACACGATGTGCGCAATGCCGGGGTCGAAGCGGCCCGGGTGTACGAGACCCCCTACGACGGCGTCGCCCCGCAAGGCCCCGAGGCGATCTTCGTCGAAGCCGATCTCGAGAAGCTCTTTGCCACGCTGGACCAGCTTGCCAAAGCGGCGAACTGACAGTCGTCGGGTGACGAGGACATACCCTCGGAACTCGTGGATACCGAGGCGCCGATCATCGAACTGGTCGAACAGCGGAGTGGAAAGATCCCGGTGTACTGGACGCCTGGTCCGGCGCCGACGACGGCGGCGTTGGTCTTCGGTGTCGGCACGAGTGACGAGCAGTTGTACCACCGCGGGGTCAGTCACGTCGTTGAGCATCTCGCGCTCCACGGAATCGACGACGAGACCCTCGAATACAACGGCCAGGTCGATACCGACACCACGATGTTCCTCGCCACCGGCGACCTCGGCGACGTGAATCGGGTCTTCGGTCACGTCACCGCGGCGCTCGCGCACCTTCCTCTGGCGCGTCTCGAACGGGAACGCACGGTCCTGCGGACCGAGGCGCAACGGCGCGGTCCCTCCCTGGTCGGGCATCACGCGAGGCTCCGGTTCGGATGCTCGGGGCCGGGGCTCGCCTCGATGGACGAACTGGGACTCTGGTCGCTGCGGGCCGACGACGTCGACGCGTGGGTCCGGCGGTGGTTCGTCGCATCGAATGCGGCGATCGCCGTGACCGGACCGGATCCGGTCGGTCTGCGTGTCGAGGTGCCGGTGGGTCATCAGATCGATCGGCACGTCGTCGCCGACCGGGTTCAGCACCCGGCGTGGGCACACGCGCCAGGTGACTTCGTCGCATTCTCTGCGGTGGCGTCATCGTCGGCCGAATGGGGGGTCGCGGCCCTCGCACTCGACGTGGCGATGAAGCGTCGGCTGCGCACCGAGAACGGCGAGAGCTACTCCGTGGTCACCGACCAGCTCCGGACCGGCCCGGGGTCCACGATGCTGACCTTGAGTGCCGACTGCCTGCACGGCGATGCACCGAAGGTCCGGGACGCCATGTCGGTCGTGCTGCAGCACGTCCTCCATTCGGGGATCGACCCGGCAACCCTCGAGGTCGTCCAGAAGATGATCAGGCGAGGGGTCACCGATCGGAGGGCATCGTTCCCCTGGGCCGTGCGCGCTGCGGTCGCCCGGGTGCTCGGCGAACCGGTGCCGACCCCGGCCGAATTTCTCGCCGAGCGCCTCGCGGTCGACGCCGATCGTGTCTCCGGAGCGCTGAGCACGCCTCATGACAGTCTGCTCTGGACCGTGCCCCTCGGGACCGGATTTTCAGATCTGCGTTACCGACCCTGGCCGCCGCTCGAGACGGAACCGGTCGACGGCTCGACGTTCCTGCCCGGAGCGTCGTCGCCGTTCGCCGCGGACACCAGTCTCAGGCTCGGGCCGACCGGGGTCTCACTCGGCGACCGGCAGGGCTACGCGACGGTGCGCTGGGCGGAACTGGAGGCTGCGTGTCGCTTCACCGATCGGACCTGGCTGTTGTACGGGAGTGACGGCACCAGCGTCCGTTTCGGCGCCCGCGACTGGTTCGGGGGTGTCGAAGCGGTCGCCCAGACCGGCGTACTCGTGTCGTCGGGATGCGTGGTCGACATCGGAACGCCGTGGTCACCCGATGAGGCCGACGTGGACGCCACCGCACCCAAGCGGACCACACCCGCGCCGGATGATCCGGTGACGGCGACCCGCGACCGGGGTCGCCGTCACCGAGGACGGTCCGGGCGCGTGCCATGGCGGTGGCAACTGTGGCTGGTGTCGGCGATCGCGGTCGTCGTGGCGGTCCTCGTGGGCTTTTCCTTCCTCCGCGTGGTCGACTCGTCGGCGTCCCC
>JBDZUV010000136.1:0-8051 GCA_040255345.1 Actinomycetota bacterium
GATTTCCTCCTTATCCTCAGAAGCGTGCGAAATGAAGAGGTCGAAGGTCGGGGGCGGACTGGTTGCCCCGGCTGCTCCGGCCCGCGCCTGTGAGTGCGATGACCAGGTCGGGCGGAACTGGGTTTCGGATCGACGGAGTGCTTCGTCGAACTGGCGTTGCCGCTTGGCTTCGGCCACTGTCCGCTCCTTGGCAGACTTCGCTTCAGCGCCGTGCAACTGCTTGGTGCGGGCTGCCAGCTGGCTCTCTAGCTTTGCTCGCTTGGTCTCGGCGTCGACAGCTCGCGCTTCCTCTCGGGTTACCTCGCGGAGCTTGCTTGCCCGGGTGCTCTGCGAAGTCGATCGACTCGCAGCCTGTGCAGCGTTTGCGGCCTTCTTCCGAGCACTGGCGACCTTCGAGGATTCCTGACCGATCTTGCGCTGCAGATCCTGGATGGCACTGCGATGCCGTTTAATATCCGATTCAGTGGTCACTGTGCTGTCTCGCGATCGTGTGGGACTGCCGCGCGGTCTGGTGACAGGTTGGGTTTGGGGTCAGTCCGCATGCTTGGCGGTGGGTGTGATGATGGCTTCGAACTCGATGGGGGTCAAGCGGCCGAGGCGGGCTTGGCGGCGTCGACGGTGGTAGGTGCGTTCGATCCAGGTGACGATCGCGAGGCGCAGCTCGTCGCGGGTGGCCCAGCGTTGGCGGTCGAGCACGTTCTTTTGCAGCAGCGCGAAGAACGATTCCATGGCGGCATTGTCGCCGCCTGTGGTCTACGACGGCCGTCACGTGCCGCTGGTGGACGAAGAAGCGTTCGACATGGTGCAAGAGCAACTGGCAGGTCGCAAGCTTGCTGGGGATCGGGCCTGGCGCCGCCGGCGATACTTCAATGGCAGTGTCTATTGCCATCGTTGCGGAGAACGTCTCGGCTTCGGGTTCAACACCGGCGAAGCTGGCGTGTCCTGCCCGTATTTCTTCTGTCTCGGCCGGCACCGCAAACGCACCAACTGCGACCTGCCCTACCTGCCTGCCGCCAAGGTCGAGGCTGCGGTCGTGGCTGAGTGGCACACCGTCACCTTCTCTGAAGAACTCATTGATTCGGTGCGTAGCACGGTAGATAGCGAGTTCGACGACATGTTGCGCCGTGAGCCGGAGAACTCTACGAAGCCATGCCAGATGCGGGACGCCAAGTCCTCAACCAGGTGTGCTACGAGGCCCTAGAGATCGGCATCGACGGGAGTGGCGACGTCGAGGCCTACCTCACCGAGGTAGGCCAGGCGGTTGAGGCGGTGGCCGACGATGTTCGTGAGGACCTCGGACAACTTCACCGACGCGCGAACACACAGAACAGCCTCGCGGAGTCGGAAGGCAGCAACTCACTGGCAACCACCACTACGTCCTCCGGCTTCCGAGACGGAAGCCGGAAGGTATGCGACCGGGCACGGGCAGAGCGCAGACACCAACACAAAAACACCGATTGCCTTACGGGCGACCGGTCTTCCAACTTGACCAACTTGGCGGAGCGGGAGGGATTCGAACCCTCGGACCCTGTGACAGGTCGTCGGTTTTCAAGACCGGTGCATTCGTCCACTCTGCCACCGCTCCACCACCCACGGTAGCAACTGACGATCGGCCGGTGATGAGGCCGGTACGCACCTGATGTCCGAACGGTCGGGACTCGTCGCGTCAGCCGACGAAGGCGGGCGTGGCGTCCACCGGCTTCGCTGCTGCCGCAGCGGGCGATGGCATCCGCTCTCCCCCGAATCGGTCGATCCCGCCACGTGGTCGTGCTCGACGAAATGGTGCTGGTCGACCTGGTCGACGGCCGCCGGCAGCCCCGCCAGCGGGGCCGACCAGCGCGATCGGGAACGTCCCCTCCGGCAGCGCCGGACGATCAGTCGACCAGGTCGCCGGGGTCATCGGGCACGTCCACCGCGTACACCGTCAGGATCTCGAGCGGGACCGTGTCGAGCACCCGGACATGGGTCGACGCCAACACCACCGGGGCTGCAGCACCGTCCAGATGCGCCCGGAGCCAGTTGGCCGCGGTCACACACCACCGGTCGCCTGGTCGCAGACCCGGAAAGTGGAAGCGCGGAGCCGGCGTGCTGAGGTCGTTGCCGATCGCCCGCTGGTGCTCGAGAAAGGGTGCGGTCATCACCGCACAGATCGTGTGGCTGCCCAAGTCGTCGGGCCCGGAGTTGCAGCAGCCGTCCCGGTAGAAGCCGGTCACCGGGTCGGTTCCGCACTCCGCGAGTGGACGACCCAGGACGTTCAGTGCCGACATGGCGTCCAGTCTCGCACCGGGTACGCGCTGCCACACGTCACCGCCGTCGCCCGCCGTGCCACCGACACCTCCCGACGACGCGACCGCGCCGATCATCGACGCCACGCATCGGCGGGTAGGTTGCCCGGTGTGAACGACGACGAGGCCATGGGCCTGGCACTGGATCAGGCGCGTGCGGCCGCGGCCGTCGGCGAGGTGCCCGTGGGCGCCGTGATGGTCGTCGACGGCGCCGTGGTCGCGGCGCGCCACAACGAGCGCGAAACGGCCGCCGACCCGACCGCCCACGCCGAGATGCTGGCGATCCGTGACGCGGCACGTGTGACCGACTCGTGGCGACTCGACGACGCCACCTTGTACGTGACCCTCGAGCCGTGCCCGATGTGTGCCGGTGCAGCGTGGGCGGCGCGGATCGGACGGATCGTGTTCGGGGCCGCCGACCCTCGGGCCGGAGCAACCGGATCGCTCTACAACATCGCCGTCGACGAACGCCTCAACCACACCTCGACGGTCACCCACGGGGTCCGCTCAGCAGCGGCCGCGGACCTGCTCGGCGCGTTCTTCGCCGAACGCCGCACCACCTGACGCCGAACGGTCACTTCGCCGGTCGCACCGAGTCGGCCTCGATGCGGCGCCCCGTCGTCTCGTCGAAGACGAACTCGCCGGTGACGGTCACCTCGAGGCCGATGCGATCGGCGACGAGTGAGGCGGGCTCGATCCCGACCCGGTGCTGCGCCGCGTCCTCGATCACGTAGTGGACCTGGGGGCCGTGGCCGAACCGCCGCACCGTGCCCGTCGTGGTGACCCGCAGGCCGGCGAGGTCCGCCTGATGCGCGGAGAGTCGAGCGAGTGAGACGCCTTCGGCCGGGCCGCGGGACCCGTCCGATCCACACGCGCCGACCAGCACGAGTCCGAGACTCACGACGAGCGCAGCCGCCACCCGCAGAGGTACCGACGGCACAAGGCTGCGACGTCGCCGCGGCCTACCTCGACCGGCCGACCCGACCGCGTCGGCCCACTCGACGTGACGCACACGACCGACCGGCATCTCGCCGAGACTACCGACGCGATCGGTGCCCGCGGGCACGTCGTGTACCCGATGCCGGTGTCGAACCGGTCCCCTGTAAGATCGTCGGCGGAGGGTTGCCAGAGCGGACGAATGGGGCGGCCTCGAAAGCCGTTGTGGCCCTTCGGGTCACCGTGGGTTCGAATCCCACACCCTCCGCCACCGGACCCGGGGCCCCGGCCACCAGCCGGAGCCCCGGGAGCCTTCCGGTTCACCGGCACCACTTCCAGGTCGGCCGGCGCGGTCGGCTGCGCTACCGCCTCGGGCCCGACCCTGTCGTCGGACCCGGGACCTCGAGCGCGTTCTGGTCGACTCGGTGGACACACGCGGTGCTACGGTGCACCCGGCGAATCGATGGGCGGAGATTCGTGTCACAACGCAACATCTCCAACCACGACGAGTTCAAACACACACGACGAGTTCAATTCGACGGGAGAATCATGACTCGACACCCAATTCTGCGACGCGCGCCGCGTCGATCGTTCCTCATGGTGGCCGCACTCGCTCTCCTGAGTGCATCCGCGGCCCTCGTCCACACATCGGCCGACGCGTCAGCGGCGGACATCGCCAGTGCCGGGCCCCTCGCGCTGGTCCAGACCACACCGGATCTGAACTGCGCGGTCGACCACGTCGGCGACAGCGCCGGTGAGTTCTACGAGGACACCGCCTGTGGCACGTTCGTCACCGACGGCACCAATCTCTATGGCCCCGACGACATCCCCGCAGGCGACTCGGCCACGGATGTCGCGGGCTACGTCGCCTGGACACCCGTTTCCCAGACCGGTCCCAGCGGAACCGGCACGGGCAGTGACCCGTACACGATCGTCACCACCGTCACGGGTGGGCCGTTCACCGTGGTCCAGACCGACACCTACGTGGTCGGACAGGAGTCGTACGCCACCTCCGTCCAGGTGAGCTCCAGCTCGGCGGTGAACGCCATCGTCTACCGGGCCGGCGACTGCTTTCTGCAGGGCAGCGACGACGGTCTCGGGCTTCTCGGCCCAGGGAACGCCCCGAGCTGCAAGGCCCAACCGGGTTCGGCCGATCCGGACCGGATCGAACAGTGGTATCCGCTGACCCCCGGAAGCAACTACATCGTCGACAACTACGACACCGTCTGGGAGGCGGTCGGCTCGATGCAGCCGTTCCCCGACACCGTCGAGACCGGCAACGACAGCCCGTACGACAACGGTGGCGGATTGAGCTGGTCCAGGTCGATCGCGGCCGGTGCGTCGGCGACCTTTGCCCACCTCACGTTGTTCTCGCCCCTCGGCATACTCCCGATCTCGGTGACCAAGTCGGTCACGCCGTCGGCCGTGGCGCCTGGCGGCACCGTGACCTATTCGATCACGCTGAACAACCCGTCGTCGTCGGCCGTGCCGATTTCATCGGTGACCGACCATCTGCCCGATGGCTTCGCCTACCTCTCTGGGTCGTCGACGGGACTCACCACGGATGATCCGGCGATCTCCGGACAGGACCTCACGTGGTCGGGGAGCTATTCGATCCCCGCCGGCTCGGTGGCATCTCCGGGCACGGTCACCCTGACCTTCCAGGCCACGGCATCGACCATCCTGGGCACCTACACCAACTCCGCGTCGGCCACCGGAGCCGAGGGTGCCACCGTGATTCCGGCCGTCGACGTCGCGTCGGTGACCGTCCAGGACATGTCGACCACGGTCGCACCAACCACGGTCGCACCGACCACGGTCGCACCAACCACGGTCGCACCGACGACCATCGCGCCCACCACGACGGCGGTGGTCGTCGACGTCGATCGGACCGAGGCGCCCCCCGCCCGACCGGTCACTGCTCCACCGGCCTACACGGGCTGAGCCACCCCACGAATCGCCGAGGGCCCCGGGTCGACCCGGGGTCCTCGGCGCGCCCGGTCAGTCGACCCGTCGTGCCGCGGTGACGCAACCGGTACTCGAACACGGCGCCCACACCGGGCAGGGCCACGCCGACCGGGACGAACACCGCCCACCCGGGCACGCCGGCGTGTCGACCATCGGGGAAACCCCCGAAGCCACCGATCCCGACACCCCGAATAGGCTCTCGGAGGTGATCGCGGACGATCCTGTGCCCCACGACGCCGCGCCGTGACCGGCGCCGTCGCCGACGTGGGATCCGACGCAGACCGAAGCGACCGGATCGGGGCCCATGCCGCGGGCGAGCGACCCGGCATTCGACGGGCGATCCGACGATGGGCACCGGCGACCGGTGCGTACCTGGCCGTCACGCTGTGGCTGACACGCGGCGTGTGGCGCCACCCCACGACGCGGTGGATCGGCGTGCCGGGCGATCCGCAGGCGTTCATGTGGTGGCTCGAGTGGGTACCACACGCGATCGTCCACGGCCTGAACCCGTTGCACCCCACCGTCGTGCAGTACCCCGACGGCATCAACGCGTTGTGGAACACCTCGATCCTGCTGCCGAGCCTGCTGCTGTCCCCGGTCACCTGGGCATTCGGGCCGATCCTGTCATGGAACCTCGTCCACGCCGGCGCGCCGGTGGCGAGCGCGCTGCTCGCGATGGCCGCGCTCCTCCGCTTCGTCGATCGTCGCTTCCCCGCTTTCGTCGGCGGTCTCGTCTACGGGTTCTCGCCGTACATGACGCTCAAGATGCTCGTGCACACGAACCTGGTGATCACGGTGCTGCCGCCGCTCTTGCTGCTGTGCTTGCACGAGCTGTTCGTGCGGCGGCGTCGCTCACCCGTCGTGATCGGGGCGCTACTCGGACTGGCGCTGGTCGCCCAACTGCTCACCGGTGAGGAGATCCTGCTCATCTCGGTGATCGCCGGCGCGCTCACCTGTGCCGTCCTGGCACTCGCGGTCCGCAGGATCCCCGATGTGCCGTGGCGCGATGGCGTCCGCGGCCTCGCCGTCGCCGCCGCCGTGGCCCTGATCGTCGGCGCGCCCTTGCTCGCGTACCAATTCTTCGGACCGCGGGCCGCGCAGTGTTGTGTCCCGGGCGTCTCGAAGTACGTGCTCGACGCACAGACCCTCGTCGTGCCTTCACCGTTCCAGTTTCTGCACACGTCGGGCGCCTATGCCATGTCGCGACAGTGGCAGGGGATCGACGAGAGCAACGGCTATCTCGGCGTGCTGATGCTCACGGTCCTGGTGATCGCGGTGATCGTGCTGCGGCGTCGCCGCGCCGTGCAGGTGGCGGCCGTCGTGCTCGGCGTGCTCGTCGCCTTCGCACTCGGTGACGAGGTCCAGTTCGCGGGCCACAGCACCGGCATCCCCGGCCCGTGGCGGGTGCTGCACCATCTGCCGATGTTCGGCAGCATCGTCGTCGGGCGCTTCATGTCCGTCGCGTACCTCGCCGTCGGGCTGATCGTGGCGATCGCACTCGACGAACTCGCCGCCCGCCGCCCCACCGCCGGTTCACGGTTGCTGATCGGGGGGACCCTGCTCGCCGTGGTGTCCCTCGCGCCGTCGTCCGCCCGGGTCAGCGATGATCACACCCCGGCGTTCTTCACGGACCCAGCGGCCATGGACCGCCTGCTGCCCGACGATGCCGTCGTCGTGGCGTCGCCGTACTTCGAGGCCGACGCGATGGCATGGCAGGCGGCATCAGGGTTCCGCTTCGCGCTGATCGAGGGCAGCGTGTTCACTCCCGGACCCGACGGGACCCCCGTGCACAATGGACCCCTCATCGGCGTCGCGCTCCGGCTCAACGACCTGGGATCCGGATCGGACGGGGCGCGCGCCACGATCACGCCGGACGAGCGTCGCGACTACCTGGCGGAACTTTCCCGGCACCGGGTCGACACGATCCTCGTCGGGCCGACTCCGGGCCGGGCCGCGGTGGAACGCTTCGTCACCGAGCTCACCGGGTCACCCGGGACGACCGAAGGCGGGGTCACCGTCTACCCCGTCGACCCCTGACCCGGTCGGA
Organism: Actinomycetota bacterium; assembly: GCA_040255345.1. Classification (GTDB taxonomy): domain Bacteria; phylum Actinomycetota; class Acidimicrobiia; order Acidimicrobiales; family Iamiaceae; genus JAFDWI01. The sequence goes on from JBDZUV010000136.1 coordinate 7,237, forward strand.
CACCGCCGGTGACCCGGGGGCCGCTACTCGCCGAGGCCGCGTCGCACGGCCCGGCGGATCAGTTCGCTGCGCCGGCGCAGAGGCACCTCGTCGAGGATGTTCCACCGGGAGTTGGTCGAATCCCGAACCACGGTCACGGACGGTGACGCGCACCGTGTCGTGGTCGGCTTCCACCAGCAGGTGCGCGGTGTCGATGCCGGCGTGCTCGGCGACGTTGGTCAGACACTCGCCGGCCACCAGGTGATGCCGGCGCGAGGCTGTGCGTCGAGCGCTCTCGTCCGATCGGCCGCGACGCCGACCGTCCTCGCCGGCGAAGCGGTCACCGTGACCGGTCGACGGTCGCCCAGTCGGGGTCGAGTTGTCGGAGGAAACCGCGGCAACGGTCGGCTTCGTCGACCTCGCCGATCAGTTCGGCCGCCTCGGCGAGTTGTGCCACACAACGCAGAAAGCCTCGGTTCTCCGGATGCGACCAGCGCACGAATCCCGAACCCTTCCACCCGTGCTTGCGCAGCGCGTCGAGCCCGCGGTGGTACCCGACCCGGGCCGCCGCGTAGCACTCGACCGGGTCCCGTCCCAGAGTTCCCAGTGCCGCCCACGCGTCGAGAAACGTCGGCTGCGCCGCGACGACCTCCGACACCGCGACCCGCCGGTCGTCGGGGTCGGCGACCGCGAGCGCGTCGGTGAGCGCGGTGCGCGCCCCCTCGGGTGCCGCCGGCAGGACCACCTCCGGCGGGGCTGCTGTGGGCATACCGACCGGTCGACGCGCCATGTCCGGTGATCGTATCTCGTCGGCTCCTGACCGATCGGCCTGCACC
>JBDZUV010000137.1:0-8001 GCA_040255345.1 Actinomycetota bacterium
CGGCCCGCACCTCGCCGAGCACGCCGTCGACCGCCGGGAAGTACCGGTACTCCAGGCCCATCCACACCGGTGCGTCGTGGCCCGCGGCGGCCTCTCGCACCGCGAGCGCGTCGGCGACCGTGGTGCACAACGGCTTCTCCACGAACACGGCGATGCCGGTTCCCCAGCAGTCGTCGAGCACCGAACGGTGGGTGTGGTTCGGCGACGCGACGATCACCGCGTCGACGAGCCCCGAAGCCAACAGGTCCCGGTGATCGACGAACTGCGTCACGGAAGGGTCGACGAAGGCCGCCGCACCGGCGAGCGAACCGGCATTCGGGTCGCTCAACGCGGTGACGGTGGCACCTGGGAGCGCGGCGAGGTTGCCGATGTGTTCGCACCCCATCATGCCGGTGCCGATGATGCCGAAGCGCAATGCGTCCATCGGGTCCGGACCCTATCGGGGTGCCTCTAGTGTCTCCAGAGATCCAAGGAGGTCTCCGTGCTGCTCGATGGTTCGAAGGTGCTGGTCACCGGCGTGTTGACCCGCGATTCGATCGCCACCTCGGTGGCCCGACTCGCCCAACAGCAGGGCGCCGAGGTGATCCTCACGTCGTTCGGGCGGGCCAGGCGGCTCACCGAACGCATCGTCCGCCATCTCGAGCGACCCGCCGAGGTGCTCGAACTGGACGTGACGGAGCCCGACGACTTCCCGGCACTCGCCGAGGCGATCCGCACCCGGTGGGGGCATCTCGACGGCGTGTTGCACGCGGTCGCATTCGCTCCCGAGTCGTGTCTGGGCGACGGCGTGCTCGCCGCCCCGTGGCACGACGTGTCGACCGCCCTGCAGGTCTCGGCGTACTCGCTGGCGCCGCTCGCCGCGGCGCTCAGCCCGCTGATGCCCCCGGGGTCTGCGATCGTCGGGCTCGACTTCGATGGGACACGGGCATACCCGAAGTACGACTGGATGGGCGTGGCCAAGGCGGCCCTGGAGGCCACGGCCCGCTACGTGGCCCGCGACCTGGGGCCGGCAGGAATCCGGGTCAACCTGGTCGCCGCCGGACCGCTCCGCACTCTCGCCGCCCGGTCGATCCCCGGTTTCGACGATTTCGAAGCCGCCTGGTCCAGCCGGGCCCCCTTGGGGTGGGACGTGCGCGACCCCGAACCGGTCGCGAAGGCCTGCGTCGCGTTGTTGTCGGACTGGTTCTGTGCCACGACCGGCGAAATCGTGCACGTCGACGGTGGCTTCGGCGCCGTGGCGATCGAACAGCCCCTCGTCGACGGGCCCCGGTCACCGGCAGTCCCCCCGACGGCGTAGGTTTGGCACCATGCTCGCCTGGATGGATCTGGAAATGACCGGGCTCGACCCGGAGCGCAACGTCATCGTCGAGATCGCGACGATCATCACCGACGACGAGCTGGAGATCATCGCCGAGGGGCCCGACCTGGTGATCCACGCCAGTGATGCCGAGCTGGCGAAGATGGACGACGTCGTGGTCAAGATGCACGCCAAGAGCGGGTTGACCGATCAGATCCGGTCCTCGACGTTGTCGCTCGCCGATGCGGGCGCGCAGACGCTCGAGTTCTTGAAGGCCCACATCGACGAAGCGCGCACGGTACCGCTGTGTGGCAACTCGATCGGCACCGACCGCCGGTTCCTGCTCCGTTGGCTACCCGAGATCGAGCATTTCCTGCACTACCGCTCGGTCGACGTTTCATCCATCAAGGAACTCGCCCGTCGCTGGTATCCCGACGAAATCGCCCAGGTACCACCCAAGCAGGGTGCACATCGTGCGCTGGACGACATCCGCGAGAGCATCGAGGAGCTGCGCCAGTACCGCCGGCTCGTGTTCAAGGACCCGACGGTCGCTGTGGGCAAGACCGACGCCTGAGCGGGCATGGTCCTGGCGACGGCCCTTGGGGAGCAGGGACGGCGACGCGGTCGACGCGGTCGACGGAGCCGACTACGCGACTGACGCGGTGTGGCGCCTGAGCCGGCCTTCCAGGTGAGCCGGGACGGGCACGTCGGGCAGGTCGTCCTCGGGCCTGGGCACCCTCGGCGGCCGACCTCGCGCCCGTTTGGACGTCAGGACCCGCCCGTTGAGGAACAACTGGCCTCCCCAGACGCCCCACGGCTCGCGCCGTTCGATGGCCCCGGCGAGACACGCTTCGAGCACCGGGCAGTTCGCGCAGATGCGCTTCGCCTCGGCAATGTCGCCGAGTTCGTCGGAGAAGAACAGCGCGGTCAGGCCACCGTGGGTCGTGTTGCAGGCGGCGTCGTCCCACCAGTCGCGGGATTCGTCGGCGAGTTCGGCTTGCAATGTCGTGGTGCGCTGTTCGGGGGGCATCGTCGTTCACTTTCTTGACTTGGCTCTTGGGGGTGACGCAGAAAGGGGACAAACAGGAGAGGCGGGAATGGGCGTGGGGCCAACGCGAAATGGCCGTCGGGGTTTCCCGACGGCCGCTGGTGAACCACGTGGGTGGATTCCTAGGTCGGTCTTCGGGAGGGGGCGCCCGCTCCGATCGGAGCGATGGCAGTCGCCGTGGCGAACACGATGCGGGACGGGCGCAGCACACCGAACATGGCGTCGGCCTTGGAGCGCGCGTCGGACCAGGCGTTCGCGGCATCGGCATGCACCATGCGAATCACGCTCATCGATCGGTCCGTATCGGTCGGTACGAACTCCACACGGCGAGGCCGCGTGAAGCGTCGGGACGTTCCCGACGGAACCATAGGACCATGTTCGTCCGCGTTCGTCAAGCGATTAATCGGACACCACCGGGAATGTGGCGCGTCCACCGTCTCCCGGTACCCTTGACGCCGCGGTGGATCGGAGTTCTCCTCATCCATGACCAACACCCTCGACAACGAGCACGCGCCCGACGACACCGAACCGGCCGACGGAGCGCCCTCCACCGGACGCCACTTCAACCCGCGTCTGGCGATCATCTACACGGTCGGCGCGTTCGTGATCGTGCTCGCATTCGCCGTGGTGATGGGCTTCGTGAACGCATCCGACACCAAGCCGACCAAGAGCACTGCACCCGATGTCGGCAAGATGCAGCTCCGCGCCGATGACAGCTCGTTCACGGCCACGACGCTGCCGCCGTCGGGTCTGCTCACCATGGACGGTGAGGTCACCGACCTGAACCGAGTCGTGGGTGGCAGGCCGACGATGCTCAACATGTTCTCCGCCGCGTGCGTGGCATGTCGCACCGAGATGCCCGCGCTCGAGCGACTCCACCAGGCTGCCGGAGACGAGTTCCAGGTCGTCGGCGTGAACCTGGGTGATTCCGAGTCGATCACCCGGTCGTTCGTGAAACAGACCGGGGTCTCCTATTCGATCGTCCGTGACCCGAAACTGCTCCTGGTGTCGGGCCTGAACATCACCGCCCAGCCGATGACGCTGTGGGTCGACGCGAAGGGCACGATCATCGGCCACCGCTACGGCGAGCTGTCGGATGCAGAGATGCGGGTCGCGGTCCGGGACTACCTGGGGATCCAGGTTCCGAAGGCGTGACGTCGATGGTGCCCGACGAACCGTCGTGATCGATGCCCCCGTCGCGGTGGCGTTCGGGGCGGGCATGCTCGCCACGGTCAACCCGTGCGGTTTCGTGATGCTGCCGGCGTACCTGTCGTATTTCCTGGGCACAGCCGACTCCGCAGCGGCCGAGACACCCCGCATCGGCGTGGGCCGGGCGATCGCCGTGGGCGCGGTCGTGTCCGCGGGGTTCATGTCGCTGTTCGCCGTCGCGGGCGGGCTGCTGAGCTGGGCATCGGTCGGGGTGTACGCGATCGCGCCGTGGCTGACGCTGATCATCGCGGTCGGTCTGGTCGCGCTCGGTATCGCCATGTTGATCGGCTGGGAGCCCACGTTCTCGCTCCCCCGCCTCGAGAAGGGCGGCAGGGACCGCACCCTGTCATCGATGTTCCTGTTCGGCGTCAGCTATGCGATCGCCTCGCTGGGCTGCACGCTGCCGGTGTTCATCGCGACGGTGTCGGGCACGATCAGCCGCCACAACGTCGTATCGGGGCTGGTCGTGTACCTCGCGTACGGCATCGGCATGGCGGTGGTGATGATGGCGCTCACCGTCGCGATCGCCGGGGCCCGGGTGTCGCTGGTGCGTGGACTCCGTCGGCTCATGCCGTTCATCTCGCGCATCGCCGGCGCACTCGTGCTCGCGGCCGGGCTGTACGTCGGCTGGTACGGCACGGTGGAGCTGCGGAACCTGCACGGCACGTCGTCGGTCACCGGTGGCACCACCGTCGACACGGTCACCGGCTGGTCGGGCTCGATCGCCAACTGGGTCGACGGTGTCGGCGCGGTGCGGATCGGACTGATCCTCGGTCTCGTCGTGGCGGTGGCCCTGTTCGTCTCGCTGCTGCGTGCACCGCGGGATCCCGCCTGACCGGGCGGTCTCGGCCGGAACCATCCGAGGCGACGCCCGGGTCTCAGATCCAGTGACGACGGCGGAACCACCACAGCTGCCCGAGCGTGGTCACGAGGATCAGCGCCCACGACCACCCGTAGCCGTAACGCCATGCCAGCTCGGGCATGTCGTGGAAGTTCTGTCCGTACAGACCGACGATGAACGTCGGCACCAGCAGGATCGACGCGGCGGCGGTGAGCCGCTTCGTCACCTCGTTCTGATCGTTCGCGACCTTCGCCTGCACGTAGTCACGCACGCCGCCGATCAGTTCACGGGCGCTTTCGAGTGAATCGCCGGCACGCAGCAACTTGTCGTAGACGTCGCCGAACGCGAGTTCGAGTTCACGTGGGAACAACGTGCCGTCGTCGACCTCGACCCGTCCGTCGACCACCCGACGGACCGCGTCACGGGTGGGTCCGAGGATCCGCCGGAGTCTTAGGACGTCATGGCGGAACTCCGAGATGTGCCGTTGCACGACCCGCACCGCGCTCGTGTCGACCCGGTCTTCCAGGTCGTCGATCAGGTCCAACAACGCATCGATGAGGTCGAGGAACGACTCGGCCACGTCGTCGACGATGAAGCGCGCGACGTGACCGGGAAGTCGGCCGTCGTCGCTCAGATACCGGCGCAGTTCGCCGACGTCGTACGCCGGATCACCGCTGGGAGCCCCGTCGGGACCCAGCGGCGTCTTGCGGACCGTGAGGATCGCGTCAGCGGCCAACACCAGGTCGATCTCCTGGTGGAACAGGTGGTCGCGTTCGGCCACGAGCACCGGCAGCAGGAACACCCCGACGACCATCCCGCCCCCGGTGGTGAACCGGGGACGGGGCAGGTCGTCGCGATCGGGCGGCGCCGCCAGCGTCGCCACCACTTCGGGCGCCAGCGTTCCGGGCCAGGCGTCGACGACGTCGGCCTCGGTCGGATCGCGCAGGTCGATCCAGTTCGCCGGCACGTCCGCGACGGTCACGACGGATCACGATAGGTCCGTCGAGTCCTCGCCACGCGGACCCCCGACTGGGGAGCCGACACGGTGACCGACCGGCGGCACCCGGGCCGGACGTGACACGTCCGGCCCGTCACCGGCAGCTACTTGATGTCGAACTGCAGCCCGTACACCTTTTCCAACCCCGGGATGCAGGCCGCGTTCTTGGGACATTCGGGCGGACCGCCGAGCGTGAGCGTGCTCGACACCCCTGCCAGATCCGAGATCCTGGACAGGTCGTACTTCTTCGCGGTTTCGGGCGTCACGACGAACACGTTCACGTCAGACACGTCGCTGGCCTTGCGGATGCTCAACGAATCGGGCAGCGCCTTGGACAGATCGGCGACGACCTTGTCGAGATCGTTCGAGGGCTCGGCGGAGGAATCCAGATAGGCCAGCAGGCTGTAGGTGAACTCCGGCATCAGGTCGATGTCGCCCTTTTCCATCATCGGCATCGTGACCTGGCGGGCCCCGACGGCATCCTTGAAGCTCACGTCGACGCCGGCCTGGCTCAGCGCGCCGGCATAGAGCCGACCCACCAGTTCGGACTCGGCGAAGTTCGCCGAACCCACGGTGAGCGACCCGGTCGCCTTCAACGACGCGGGCACGTCGTTGGCCTTCAGCCAGGCGGTCGCCACGTCTTCGGGATTCTTCCCGTCGACCGACACCTGCTTCACCATGTCCATGATGTTGTCGTGGGTGAGCTTTTCGGTCACGGCGTCGATCACCGCACCGACGTCGTCGGTGTTCTTCGCAGTGTTGATCAGCGGCACGAAGTTGTCGGCTGCCTGCAGGTTCTTGTCGTCTTCGAGGGTGATCCAACCGTTCTTCGCGATCTCCGGGGTGAACGTGAACAGTTCCGCGATGTCGATCGATCCGGCCTGGAGCGCACCGATGGTCTGGGGACCGCCGGCGTCGAGGGAACGGAAATCGATCACGCTCCCGGACTCGTTCGCCACGGTGGTGGCTCCCGCCGTGGTGGTGCCGGTGGAACCCGAGTCGGAGTCGTCGCTGCTCGCACACGCAGCAGCGACGGTGAGCACCCCGGCGAGCAGACAGGCGCCGAGCAGGCGACCGGGTCGACGCGGCACCCGGTGACGCCCGGGACGGTTCGGGTGGGTGGTGGGGCTCATGAGGGCCCTCCTTTTTCTTGGTTGGAGAAGATGGCGGCAACGGGGTCGGTCACGGGACCGTCACGCTGCCCGGAGCGTCGGGCTGGTCGGGTCGGCTGCGCCGGCGTCGCCGGTCGCGTCGACGGGGGTGCGGTCGGTCTGGTGACGCAGGGCGACCGGAGTGACCAGCCGCTGGAGTAGGGCGAACACGGCTTCGGTCACCAGGGCGAAAGCCGCGACGAGGATCGCGCCGGAGAACACCTCGTCATACGCGTCGGGGCCGAGCGCGAACCCCTCGACGATGAAGCGCCCGAGCCCGCCCGAGCCGACCTGGGCGGCGATCGTGGCCGTGGCGACGGTCAGAATGGCCGCGGTCCGGATACCTCCCATGATCAGCGGGAGCGCAAGGGGGAGCTCGATCCGCCACAGCACCTGGAATTCGGTGAGCCCCATGCCGCGGGCGGCGTCGCGGACGTCCTCGGACACGTCGGCGACCCCGACCCAGGCGTTCGTCACGATCGAAGGTGCCGCCAGCACGATCAGCGCGGCGAACACGAACCACGAGCCGATGACCGGTACGTCCTGCAGCCCGAACAGTTGCGTCCCGACCACCAGGATCGCGAACGACGGGATCGCCCGCCCGGCATTCGACACGTTGATCGCGAGCACGCCCCATCGCCGGCGGTGCCCGAGCCACACGGTGACCGGGACACACAGCACGATCGTCGCGGCCAGCGCGGCGAAACTCATCTGGGCATGCTCGCTCAGACGAGTGAAGATCCCCCGTGGACCCCACCAGTTCGCGGGGGTGCGCAGCCAGACCGACACCTCGTCGATGACGCTCGCGACGATCATGTCAGATACACCTCGCCACGCCCCGCCCATGGCGAGAGCTTCCGTTGCAGAAGGGCGAGACCGATGTCGGCCACGACGGCAAAGGCGACCGACAGGGCGGCACCGACGGTGACCGCGGTGCGGATCGGACGATTCAACCCGACCATGATCAGGTGCCCGAGCCCGCCCAGCCCGACGAGCGCGGCGATCGTGAGCATGCCGATGGTCGACACGGTCGCGACGCGGACACCGGCCATGATCGCCGGGGTGGCCAGCGGCAGTTCCAACCGTCGCAGTCGCTGTGACCGGGTCAGACCCATGGCGTCGGCGGCCTCGAGCGCGTCGGCGGGAACGCCGTCGAGCCCGGTCACGATGTTCCGGACGAGAATGAGCAGGGTGTACGCGGTCAACGGAATCACCGCGGTGAGGTGCCCACTGCCGGTGTAGGGGATGAGCAACGCGAAGGCCGCCAGCGCCGGGATCGTGTAGAGCACGCCGGCGCCGCCGAGCACGGGACCGAGGATGCGGGGGTGGCGCTGGGCCCAGATGCCCACGGGCAACGACACGACCAACGCGGCGACGACCGCGATCATGGTCAGCGCGACGTGCACCCACAGGTCGTGGCGAATCACGTCGGTGTTGTCACTGATCCACGGCCACCAC
>JBDZUV010000138.1:0-8000 GCA_040255345.1 Actinomycetota bacterium
AACGCCCAAGCCCGGCGTCTGGAACTTCTACGACGAGCTTCGTGAGCAATCCGGTTGTCGCCGATCGGCTTGCGCTACTGCAGGCGCTGGTGGCCGGCGTGGAGCTGCGTGGAGCGGGTGACGGGAATCGAACCCGCGTTCTCAGCTTGGGAAGCTGATGTTCTGCCTCTGAACTACACCCGCAGAAGCCGCCAGCCTAGTTGAGATGCTCTGCCAAGATGATCTGATGCCACCTGACGACGTGCCCGAGTTGATCGTTGCCGACGCCGATGGATGGCGTGCCTGGCTGGAGGCGAACCACGATCAGTCCTCAGGTGTGTGGCTTGCCCAGGCGAAGAAGGGGACCGTGGAACCTACGAGCCTCACCTACGCGGAAGCGGTCGACGAAGCACTCTGTTTCGGCTGGATCGACGGTCAACGGGTCGGCCATGACGACGCGACGTTCCGGCAGCGCTACACCCCGCGTCGCGCCCGCAGTCCGTGGTCGAAGCGAAACGTCGGGATCGTCGAGCGGCTGATCGCGGACCGGCGCATGCATGCCGCCGGTCTCGCGGAAGTCGAGCGCGCCAGGGCCGATGGCCGCTGGGATGCCGCCTATGCGGGCCAGGCCGATAGCGATGTGCCACCCGACCTGGCGGCAGCACTCGAAGCGGAGCCACGCGCCGCCGCGATGTTCGCCATCCTCACCCGGGCCAACCGCTACTCGATCCTCTACCGCCTCGAGTCCGCCAAGCGTGCCGAGACCCGGGCGCGCCGACTCGACCAGTTCGTCGCGATGCTCGCTCGAGGCGAGACGATCCATCCGCAGAAGCGCACCCTCGAGAGCTGAAAGACTGGCGAGAACTCAGCCGGTTCCGTGCGCAGCGCACCACTAGCGTGCGCGGTCATGGTCGACCGAGATGCCGAAGGTCGAGCGGCGAACCGGGCCCGTTGGAACGAGGCGGTGCCCCACCACGCGGCGAGCGAGCTGTACGACCTGGCCGGCTTCCGAGCCGGGCGCGACGACCTCCGCCCCTTCGAGTTGACCGAACTCGGACCGGTCGCCGACCTCGATCTCGTCCATCTGCAATGCCACCTCGGCACCGACACGCTCTCGTGGGCTCGCCACGGCGCGCACGTCGTCGGCGTCGACTTCGCCCCGGCGGCCGTCGACGCCGCGGTGCAGCTCGCCGAGGACTGTGGGCTCACCGCCGAGTTCGTGTGCGCCGACGTCTACGACACGCCCACAGCACTCGGTGGTCGAACCTTCGACATCGTCTACACGGGCATCGGCGCCCTGGGCTGGCTCCCGGACCTCACCGCCTGGGCCGACGTGGTGGCCCGACTCCTCCGTCCCGGAGGCGTCCTGTACCTGGTCGAGATCCATCCGATCGTCGTCGGTGTCGTCGGCGACGGTCGCACCATCGCCCAGGACATCTTCGAGGCCGACTACGTCTGTTGGGACGAGCCCGGTGGCACCTACGCGGCACCCGACGCGACGTTCACGAACACGGTGAGTTACGAGCGGGCCCATGCACTCAGCGACGTGATCAGCGCCGTACTCGACGCGGAGCTGACCATCGAGTTGTTCCACGAGCAGTCCTTCACGAACGCGCCGTGGCCATGGGCCATCCGAGGCGACGACGGCTTCTACCGGCTCCCCGAGGGCTGGCCGAAGTACCCGCTCACGTACTCGCTGCGGGCCAGGCGCCCGCCGGTGCGCACCCCGATCGCGGAGCGACGATGAAGGGCCGGCGTCACGCCACCGGTGAGTACGGTTGGCCGGCGACCGCACCGAGACGGATGCCCCGAGGAGGTTCGAGATGCGCCGCGACATCGAGCGCTCATCGCCGCCGAGGCCGTTGTTGGGGCGCGGCCGATGAGTGTGCTCGATCAGTTCCCTGTCGTCGGCGAACGTCGGCTGGCCGTCCGGGTCACCGACGACGCCCTTCGCTGGATCCGATCGGGGCATCCGTGGCTGTTCGCAGACTCGATCACCTCGGTCTCGGGCGACGGACAGCCCGGTGACCTTGCGGTCGTCTTCGACCGCAAGCGCCGCTTCCGGGCCATCGGGTTGTACGACCCGGACTCGCCCATCCGGGTGAAGATCCTCCACCACGGCGACCCGGTGCAGATCGATCCCGACTGGTTCGAGCGTCGCTTCTGCAACGTGTTGGCTCGCCGTCGTGGGTTGCTCGAGTCGGCCGACACGACCGGCGTGCGTTGCATCAACGGTGAGAACGACGGCCTCCCCGGATTCGTCGTCGATCGCTACGCCGACGTCGCGGTCATCAAGGTGTACTCGGCGGCGTGGCTCGCGCATCTGCGAACGCTCGTCCCCATCGTCGAGTCGCTCCTGGACGTGCACGTCGTCGTGCTGCGCGTCAGCCGTAGGACCCAGCGCGCGCTGCCCGCCGGGATCACCGACGGCATGACGCTCGTGGGGGCGGCGCCAACGGGTCCCGTTCTGTTCCGTGAGAACGGGCTGCGGGTCGAGGCCGACGTGGTGTCGGGGAACAAGACCGGGTACTTCCTCGACCAGCGCGACAACCGTCGCCTCGTCGGTGAAGCGTGCCGCGGGGCGCGGGTGCTCGACGTGTTCAGCTCCAGCGGCGGTTTCTCGCTGGCCGCGGCGGCGGGTGGGGCCACCTCGGTGCTCAGCGTCGACGCCAGCGGTCCGGCACTGGACGCCGCGCGCCGCAACTTCGCCCACAATCGTGGGATCGCCGCGGTCCGACGGTGTCACCACGAGACCCGCCGTGGCGACGCGTTCGCCGTCATGGCCGACCTCGCCGCCCGAGGCGACCGATTCGACGTCGTCGTGGTCGACCCCCCGTCGTTCGCCCACGACGAGGCCGGCGTGCCCAGAGCGCTGCACGCCTACGGGCGCCTCACGACTCGCGCCGTGGCCCTCGTGGCCGACGGGGGCCTGCTCGTGCAGGCGTCGTGTACGAGCCGGGTGACGGCGGCGGAGTTCCACGACGCGGTCGCGTCCGCGGCACGACATGCCGGCGTGGGGTTCACCGAACTGCGCCGGACGGGGCATCCGAGTGACCACGCGGTCGGCTTCCGACAAGGCGCCTATCTCGAGGCGGTGTTCGCCCGCATCGAACGCCACGACAGCAAGCCCCGCCGGGAGCGACCGCCGAAGGCCACCGCGCCCCCCCTGGGGACGGGCCCGACGCACGATGAGTGACCGTCGGAGCGGGCGAGACCCGTCCCGCCAGTCGCGCGCGGCCCGTGAGCGTCCGAACGGGTCATGGCGACGACCCGCTCGGGTGCCGCCCGAGAGCGCTGCGGGTCGTGCCCGTCGACCCCTTCGCTGCGCGAAGCGGCGCAACCGCGCGCTTTCGTCTAGGAATGGTAGGTGGCACAGAACAACTGTGCCCGTACCAGCGACGCTCAGTCGGTGGCAACATCAAGGAAAACAAATGGCAACAGGCACTGTGAAGTTCTTCAACGCAGACAAGGGCTTCGGCTTCATCTCACGGGAAGGCGCAGACGACGTGTTCGTCCACTTCTCCAACATCCAGAGCGAAGGTTTCAAGACCCTCGACGAGGGTCAGACGGTCGAGTTCGACGTGGCCCCCGGCCGCAAGGGCGAGGAGGCCCAGAACGTTCGGGTGATCTGATCCGAACCTGAGTTGACGGGTGGCTGTCGATCTTCGGATCGGCAGCCACCGTCGTCTCCGGCCTTCTCATGGGGTGACTCGACCACCTCGGCGGTCGCCCGAAGGCCAGGAAGCACCGCGGTCGGCGTCATGGACGGCACCACCGGCGGCGGTCCCGGCGGGATGCCACGCACGCGGGCGCGCCATTTTCGCCGATCGGCGTGACGTTCTTCACATGCTTGCATGTTCGCAATAGTTGCAGTTGTGAAAGAGATGGCCGATCCGTAGCATCGCTCCGTGGCCGGACCGCGCGACGACGAATTGGCCGACCTCATCGGCCGGTTCTTCGCGACGATCCGCAGCGGCGTCGACACGAACTCGCTCGGCATGCTCGTGCAGCTCGACCTCACCCTCACCCAGATGCGGGTGATCGCCTGTCTCGGCGAGAGCACCGACCCCCGCCCGATCTCCGACATCGCCGACGTCCTCGGCGTCTCACTGGCCACCGCCGGGCGTGGCGTCGACCGCCTCGTACGCGCACATCTCGCGAAAAGGTGGGAAGACCCCGATGACCGACGGAGCAAACTGGTGGCGCTCACCGACGACGGTCGAGCGCTGATCGAGGTCCACCGGGCCGCGGTCGACGCGCACATCCGAGCCTTCGGCGACGCCCTACCCGCCGATGTGGCCGACGACCTCGCCGCCGCACTCACCAGAGCACTGGCCGCCGCACCCGCGTCGCTGCGCTCCCAGTGCACACTCTCCCCCAAAGACCTGACCGCCGCCGACGACCGAACGGTCACTCGTCGGTCGGCCGATGAATCGACCGCCCCCACGTCGTCTACCGACGACGCGACCGCATGAGCCGAGAGGACACCCGATGACCATCCACACGACCGAGACTGCCGACCCGCCCGGGCCGATCGGGCCAGGAAGCGGCCCAGACGACCTCGAGGCAGATCCCGACAAACTCGACCGTGAACTGATCCTCATCGCCGGCGCGATCGTGCTCGGCGTGATCATGGCCGCCCTCGACATGACCGTGGTCAACGTCGCGATCCCCACCTTCCAGAGCACCTTCAGCGCGAGCTACGCCGACGTCGCCTGGGCGGTCACCGGCTACACCCTCTCGCTCGCGACGGTGATCCCGATCACCGGCTGGGCCGCCGACCGGTTCGGCACCAAACGTCTGTACCTCGCCGCGATCGGGTTGTTCGTGTTCGGCTCGGTGATGTGCAGCACCGCATCCTCACTCGGCATGCTCGTCGCCTTCCGGGTACTCCAGGGACTCGGCGGCGGCATGCTCATGCCGCTCGCGATGACGATCCTCACCCGGGCGGCCGGCCCTCGCCGCATCGGCCGGATGATGGCCCTGCTCGGCATCCCGATGCTGCTCGGTCCGATCTCCGGACCGATCCTCGGTGGCTACCTGATCGACGCCGTGTCCTGGCACTGGATCTTCCTGATCAACGTGCCGATCGGGCTGGCGGCTCTCATCGCCGGGGCGAAGATCCTTCCGTCCGACCGCGGCACGGCGACCGAACGATTCGACTTCGTGGGCATGCTGTTGCTCTCGCCGGGCCTCGCACTGTTCCTCTTCGGGGTCTCGTCCATCCCCGAACAGGGCACCATCGCGGCCTCCAAGGTGCTCATCCCCGGCGTCATCGGCGCCGTGTTGATCGTCGGTTTCGTGTTCCACGCGCTCGGCAAGACCAACGCGCTCATCGACCTGTCACTGTTCGAGGACCGCAACCTGACCACCTCGGTGATCACCTTGGTGTTGTTCATCATCGCGTTCATGGGGACGATGATGCTGTTGCCCAGCTATTTCATGCAGGTGCGCGGCGAATCGACCATGATGGCAGGCCTGCTGGTCGCCCCCCAGGGCATCGGTGCGATGATCTCGATGCCGCTCGGCGGGCAACTCGTCGACCGGATCGGCTCACGGTTCGTGGTCGTCCCCGGCATCATCCTGATCGTGCTCGGGCTGGGGGCGTTCACCCAGGTCGGGCTCGATACGTCGTTCTGGTACACCAGCGGCGCCCTGTTCATCGTCGGGCTCGGCACCGGGTGCACGATGATGCCGTTGATGACCTCGGCGCTGGCCACCCTGCGTGACCACCAGGTCGCCCGGGGATCGACGCTGATGAACATCGTCCAACAGATCGGTGCTTCGATCGGTGCCGCGGTGATGTCGGTCGTGCTGACCAGCCAGATGCTCGACCGGGGCGTCGACATGGCCCAGGCACAGACCGGCGGGCCCGTACCGGCCGACGTGATGGCGACGATGTTGTCGGGTGCCGCGGATGCGTTCAGCAACACCTTCGCGGTCAGCGTGGTCATCGTGGCCGCCACCCTCGTGCCGGCGTTCTTCCTGCCGCGGTACAAGCGGAGCGAAGGCGAGCCGACCACCGACGACACGCTGGTCGTCGACGCCGAACCGGTGCCCATCGCCGTGCACTGATCCGCGCCAGGGGCCCGCGTACGATGCCCAGCGTGCCCACAACGCCCACACGGTTCACGCGTCGACGCCGCTCGGTCGGCCACACGGTGCTGGCCGGATGCCTGGTCGCGGCGACCATCGCCGTCACCGGATCGATCCGGCCGGCCGGCGGCGATCCGGCGCCACCGTCCACGCTCGACGCGGTCGTCTCGGCCGCGGATGGCACCCAGCGCGCCGTCACCACCGACCTCGACGTCACGCCGCTGGCCGCAGGCGATGCCGCGCAGGTCACCGTCGACCCGAATCAGCCCCGCCAGCATCTCTACGGTGTCGGGGCGGCGCTCACCGACGCGTCCGCGCACCTGCTCGCCCAGCTCCCGCCCGCGCCGCG
This sequence comes from Actinomycetota bacterium, assembly GCA_040255345.1. Lineage (GTDB taxonomy): Bacteria > Actinomycetota > Acidimicrobiia > Acidimicrobiales > Iamiaceae > JAFDWI01. Next base: position 6,425 of record JBDZUV010000138.1, read on the forward strand.
CGACGCCGCGCTGCACGCCCTGTTCGACCCGACCCAGGGCGGCCTGTCGGTCGTGCGTCTCGTGATCGGATCGTCGGATTTCTCCCGCACCCTGGCGAGCCTGGACGACTCGGACGAACCCGACCCGAGCCTCGTGAAGTTCTCGATCGACCACGACCGGGCCGAGATCATCCCCATCGCCCGGCAGATCATGGCCATCAACCCTGCGGTCACCTTCATCGCCAGCTCGTGGAGCGCCCCGGCGTGGATGAAGACCACCGACAACTACCTCTACGGCCTGCTCGACGAACAGTACGAAGAGGTCTACGCCGACTACCTCGTCCGCTTTCTGACCGAGTACCGCGACGCCGGAGTCCCCGTGGCTCGGATCAGCATCCAGAACGAACCCGCGGCGATCAAGTTCGACGCGCCGACGATGACGATGAGCACCGACCAGCAGATCCGGGTCACCGAAGACCTCGCGCCGCGCCTGGCGGCCGCCGGGCTCGACACCCGGATACTGGTCTGGGACCACAACTGGTGTACGGCCACCCCGCCGGGCGGGTGCACCGGCCCCGCCCCACCCCAGGCCGCGCTCGACATCCTGAGCGCCACCGGCGGTGGCTACCCCGTGGCCGGAACGGCCTTGCACTGTTACGGCGGCAACCAGGTCGCGGCGAACGACGGTCTGCACAGCGCCTGGCCCGACCGGGAGATCTGGCAGACCGAATGCTCCGGCGGTGAGTGGAACGGCACCCGGTCCCAGGCGTTCACCGGCCAGACGACCCTGGTGCTGCGCGACCTGGCCAACTGGGCCGCGGGGTCGCTGTACTGGAACCTCGCGCTGGACCCGGACCATGGCCCCCACAGCGGCGGTTGCACCGACTGTCGTGGCGTGCTCACCATCGACCCCGCCACGTCGAGCTGGGAACCCAACCTCGACCTCGACGCGCTGGCCACCGTCGCCCGATTCGCACCTGCAGGATCAGGCGCACTCACCACGACCCTCGCGGCGGCTCCCGCGGGGCTCGAAGCCGCGTCGGTGTGCGCTCCCGACCACCGCGCCGCAGTGATCCTGTGGAACCCCGGCGGCGCCACGACCGTCACGGTGCGTTTCGGCGATCAGGGCTTCGCCGTGCCATTGGGCGCGGCCACGCTCACTTCGGTGCGGGCCCCCGGCGACGTGACCTGCACCGTGGCCGAGCCGCTGCGTCTCGCCGATCCGCCCACGACGACGACGACCAGCACGACGACATCACTGCCGAGCGGGACGACACCGCTGCCTCCCTCCCCGACGTCACTACCGGCTCCGTCGACGACGGCATCGCCCGTTGCGTCGTCGAGCTCGATATCTGGCGATGGTTCCCGTCACGCTCCCGTCGCCGATGCCGTGCCCGGCAGGGCCCGCTACACCGGCTGAGTCCCAGGGCGGGCCCAGCACGACCGGACGCGGTCGCCCGGGCACGGTGGGTTCGAGCTTGGGTTCGTGCCCGCGGGCACGGTGGGTTCGGGTTCGTGCCCGGGCAGGGTGGGCTCGGGCTTGGGTTCGTGCCCGGGCAGGGTGGGTTCGGGAGTTCGTGCCCGCGGGCACGGTGGG
>JBDZUV010000011.1:0-41660 GCA_040255345.1 Actinomycetota bacterium
CTCCCGGTGTTGATCGGCGCGTACCGCCAACAGAAGCAACAGGTGGGGGCACCCCGCAGGTCGCTCACGGCGGTCGTGGCCCCGGTCGTCGTCGCGGTCGCCGTCGCACTGGCCTACAACTGGTACCGGTTCGGGTCGATCACCGACAACGGCCACACCGACGACGGGTTCCTCGCGTTCAACCCACGGATCGGCGAAGGCCTGTTCGGCCAGATCGCCTCCCCCGGCAAGGGTCTCCTGGTGTTCTCCCCGCTGTTGATCGTCGCGCTCTTCCGGTGGCGGTGGTTCCTCAGACGTCATGCGGTCGTCGCCGGGTCGATCGCCGGTGCGACGATCGCGACGCTTCTCGCCCACTCGGCGATCGTCGGGTGGGCCGGCGACCAGGCCTGGGGGGCACGCTTCACCGTGGTCGTCGTGCCCCTCGTCGCGCTCCCCCTGGCCCGGGTCGTCCAGGAAATCCGCCACGGCCGGATCACCCTGGCCGGCCGGATCGCCACCGTCGCGCTCGCCGTCGCCGGGTTCGTGATCCAGGTCTCCGGCGTGGTCGTCGACTTCTTCGCGGTCGTGGTCGCACGGCGTCTCCGCGGAGAAGACACCGCGACGTCGCTCACCCACGCCGCCTACCTCGACGGTCTGGCGGTGGTGTGGCGAGCGGTCGGTCACGCCCAGCCCTACGCAGACCTCACGCCCGGCTGGATCTCTTCGTTGCAGGTGGCACGGGTCGACCTGTGGTGGGTGCGGGTCGCGCAGGTGTCGGGCTGGAACGTGTTCACCGTCGGCATTCCCGTGCTCCTGGTCGGCGTCGCCGGTTGGGCGGGGTTCCGGCTCCGCCACGAACTGATCGGCCGGGACGATCCGCCGAGGACTACTCCACCAGGCGGATCCCCGACGGGGCGATCGACGCTTCCGAGCGGGGCAGGTCCACGCTGAACTCGGTCAACGCGCCCGGGAACACATGAGTGGCGAGCAACACGGCCCGCTCATCGGTCGCGTACGTGGTGCGCTGGCACACCAGCACCGGCGAACCCGGGGCGATGTCGAGCAGTTCGGCCTGGCGGGCGGTGGCCACCGCGGCGGCGATCGTCTGCACCCCGTGCCCCAAGGGCACGCCCAGCAGATCATGGAAGGAGTGTTCGGTCAGCTCGGCCCGCGTGAAGGACCCGCCGAGATCTTCGGGACACCACACGGTGACGAGCGCGAACGTCCGACCGTCGGCGAGGTTCAATCGCAGCAGGCGCACGACGCGTTCGACGTTGAGGACGTCTCGTACCCGGGCCGGTGCGACCATCGTGCGCAACTCGAGCACCTGACGTTCCGAGGTCACCCCCGACGCGGCGAGTTGTGCTTCGATCGTGCCCAGCCGCCCGAGCCGTTGGCGTAACGGGTCGCCCGACGCGAACCAGCCGAGGCCCTGCTGTGCGGCGATCAGCCCCTCGTTGCGCAGCGCCTCGAGCGCCTTGCGTACCGTGACCCGACTGGCTTCGTAGGTGTCGGTCAGCTCGGATTCGCTCGGGAGTCGGCCATCGCCGAACTCACCCGCGTGCAGGCGCTCCCGCAGGTCGTCGGCGATGTCGAGGTAGCGGATCTTGCGCACTTGTATCAGACTTGTCTATATTGACGTCGATTGCAAGACCGAGTCTTGCCGTTCACGCACCGATGCCGTCCGACGAGGAGCCTCCCATGACCGACACCGCTTCCACTCCGGTCCATTCCGCCACACCCGTCGAACTCGTCGAGAAGGTCTACGGCCGTCTCGCCGAGCGCGTGGCGCTCGGGCGCGAGCGACTCGGTCGACCGCTCACGGCCACCGAGAAGATCCTCTTCAACCACTTGAGCGACCCCCGAGGCGGCGGCGTCGAGGCGGCGGTGAGCTACACCGATTTCGCGCCCGACCGCATCGCGATGCAGGACGCGACCGCGCAGATGGCGGTGTTGCAGTTCATGACCGCCGGGCTGGACCAGGTCGCGGTGCCCACCACCATCCACTGCGATCATCTGATCCAGGCACTCGAAGGCGCGCTCCCCGACCTCGTACGGGCCGAACACACCAACGTCGAGGTGTACGACTTCCTCGAGAGTGCGTCCAAGAAGCACGGCATCGGCTTCTGGAAGCCCGGCAGCGGGATCATCCACCAGGTGGTGCTCGAGAACTACGCGTTCCCCGGTGGCTTCATGATCGGCACCGACAGCCACACGCCGAACGCCGGTGGTATCGGCATGGTGGCGATCGGCGTCGGCGGCGCCGACGCGGTCGATGTGATGGTCGGCCAGCCGTTCAACGTCCGCTATCCCAAGCTCATCGGGGTGCATCTCACCGGCAGCCTGAACGGCTGGACGGCCCCCAAGGACATCATCTTGAAGGTCGCCGAGGAACTCACGGTCAAGGGCGGCACCGGTGCCATCGTCGAATACTTCGGACCCGGCGCCGACTCGATCTCCGCGACCGGCAAGGGCACGATCTGCAACATGGGCGCCGAGATCGGCGCCACGTGTTCGCTGTTCGGCTACGACGACAACATGCGGGACTACCTGCGTCAGACCGATCGAGCGGCCCTCGCCGATGCCGCCGAGGCACACCGCGACGACCTGCGTGCCGATCCGGAGGTGCTCGAGAACCCGACCCGGTTCTTCGACCGCATCATCGAGATCGACCTCGACGACTTGGTGCCCTACATCAACGGCCCGCACTCGCCCGACTACGCCCGCCCGGTCTCCGAGGTCGGCGCGGTCGCCGAGGAAGAGGGGTGGCCTCTGGAGATCTCCTCGTCGCTGATCGGCTCGTGCACCAACTCCTCGTACGAGGACATCACCCGGGCCGCGTCGATCGCCCGCCAGGCCGCCGCCCACGGGCTGAAGGCGAAGACCCAGCTCATGGTGACCCCCGGCTCCGAGCAGGTCCGCGCCACCATCGAACGTGACGGACTGATCGGTGACTTCGAGGCGATCGGGGCCATGGTGCTCGCGAACGCCTGTGGTCCCTGCATCGGCCAATGGGCCCGCCCCGAGATGCCCGATGGCCAGAAGAACACGATCGTGAACTCCTACAACCGGAACTTCCCCAAGCGGAACGACGGCAACCCCAACACGCTCGCCTTCGTGACCTCTCCCGACACGGTCGTGGCGCTCGCTCTGGCCGGGACGCTCGACTTCAACCCGGTCACCGACACCCTCACCGGCGCCGACGGCCAGGAGTTCCGCCTCGATCCGCCGGCGGGTCAGCAGTTCCCCGCCGACGGCTTCATCAAGGGCGACCAGCGCTTCGTCGCCCCTCCGGCAGATGGGTCCGGAATCGACGTCGTGGTCGACCCCGACAGTGACCGACTGCAACTGCTCACACCGTTCGCACCCTGGAACGGTGAGGACTTCACCGACCTGCCCGTCGCCATGAAGGCCCAGGGCAAGTGCACGACCGATCACATCTCGATGGCCGGGCCGTGGCTCAAGTACCGCGGTCACCTCGAGAACATCTCCGGCAACCTGTTCGCCGGCGCGGTCAACGCCTTCACCGGTGTCGCCGGCGAGGGCAAGGATCCCATCGACGGCGAGACGAAGACCTACCCCGACATCGCCAAGCACCTGCACGAAGCCGGGGTGCCCTGGGTCGCGATCGGTGACGAGAACTACGGCGAGGGATCGTCACGTGAACACGCGGCCATGGAACCCCGCTTCCGCGGCGCCGTCGCCGTGTTCGTCCGGTCTTTCGCCCGGATCCACGAGTCGAACCTGAAGAAGCAGGGGGTCCTCGCGCTCACCTTCGCCGACCCCGCCACCTACGACGCCATCGGCGAAGACGACAAGATCAACATCCTCGGACTGGCCGATCTCGCTCCCGATGTGCCGGTGCACTGTCAGATCGTCCACCCCGACGGCACCGTCGAGGACTTCGAAGCCACCCACACGCTCAACGACGAACAGATCCAGTGGTTCGAGGCCGGCAGCGCCCTGAACATCATCCGGGCGCACGCTGCGGGCTGACCACCGACGCGGGCATGAACCGCCAGTCGGCGGCCGGCCGACGCGCGGAGCGAAGGTAGCGCCGGCGATGACACCCCCCGTGTGACACACCACTAACATGCGCCGGATGTCGTCGACGGTTCGTGTCGCGGACTCTGCCGATCGTACCGGGGTTCGCGTCGATCCATGACCGATACCGCCGCGCCCACCGTCGATGGGCCGGCTCCGCCCGAACCCGCAGCTGACGCCCCGGGGGCGCGCGACGACCTACTCCGACGCGACCGGCTGCTGCTCGTCGTCGGCGCAGTCGCATCGGTCGTCCCGTTCCTCTGGGCGGCGATCCGCGACGGACGAAACGGCTTCTACCCCACCCTCGATGTCGCCGCCACGATCATCAGGGCGCGTGCCACGTTCAGTGCACACCCGCCTCTGTACGGAATGTGGTCGTCAGGCTCGTCCTGGGCGGGCCACGAGATCCATTTCCCCGGCCCGATCCTGCTGTACCTGCTCGCGGCCCCCGTGCACCTGCTCGGCAACACCTGGGGCCCGCTGCTGGGCATGGCGCTGATCAACTCGGGCTTCGTGCTCATGACGGGCTGGGTGATCTACCGCCGTCTCGGGGTCAGGGTCGCGTTGATCGGCTTTCTGCTGTTCAACGTGTTCATCTGGTCGATCGGGAGCGAGAATCTCGTCGACGCGCGGCCGATGGAGATGGTGACGATCCCGTTCCTGTGCTTTCTGGTGCTCGTGTGGCTCGTCGGCTCCGGCGAGATCGACGCATTACCGGCGCTCGCGATCACCGCCAACTATCTGTTCCTGAACCATCTCGTCATGGCGCTGCAGATCCCGGTGATCGGCCTCTGCGCCGTCGTCGGTGTCGTACTCTGGGTCCGGCGTGAGCGCGCGCGGCGCCGCGTCGACGGATCCGAACCGGACGGCGAGGACCCCTTCCGACGATTGCGACGGAGACTGCTCCAGACCGGCGCGATCACCTTCGTCATGTGGATCCCGACGCTGATCCAGCAGGTCACCACCAGCCCTGGCAACCTGAACCTGTTGATCGCGGCCAGTGGTCGACAACGCGACCCGGTCGGGTCCTACATCGTCGCCTACAACGCCACCGTCAGGCTGATCGCAGAACCGACGTTCTGGTTCCGGGGACGTTTCGACGATCCCGAACTTCGCTCCGGTCTCTACGACCTCACCGCGGGGGCGGTCGTCCTCGGGGTCGTGCTCGCCAGCCTGATCGGAGGACTCGCCTTCCTGGCATGGCGACGCCGGGACCGCTCCAGCCTCGCCGCCCTCGGCGTCGCCGTGGTCGCCATCGCCATCAGCATCGAAACCGTCACCCAGGCCCCGGCACAATGGGGATTCCCGTTGCAGTATCTGCGGTCTCTGTGGTGTCTCGCGGCATTCGTGTGGTTCGCGGTCGTCTTCAGTGCCTACCGACTCTCGTCGCAACGCCTCCAGGGGCAGACGGCCCGGCTGGCCGGTGTCGCGGCCGTCGTCTTCGGCGTGCTGGGACTGAGTTCCGCGAACTTCGGTTCGGCGACCGACATGCGGAACAGTCTGCCGGCGCGGACGCTCGTCGACGAGGTCGTTCCGAAATTGGCCGGCCGAGGCGAGGTGCAGGTCGTGGCCGGCCCGGACTTCACCTCCCAGCGGTTCGCCTCGACGCTCCTGTTGGGCCTGGACACCGCTGGAGTGCACTTCTGCGTCGACCGTCACAACGCCCAGCAGTACGGCCATCAGCACGACTGCATCGGCCGCGCGGAGGTGAGCGTGTACATCCAGGCCCCGGACCATCCCGAAGTCGACCGTGGCCGACTCATCGCACAGATTCCGCTGCTGAGCGACGCGGAACGCGCGGAACTCGCCCACGCCGAGAAGGTCTTCGCGCAGTGGCTCGACCGGCGCGACCGGATCGAGCTGTCTCCCGCAGCGAAGCGAACCGTCGATGAAGGGGGTGAAGATGGGCGACGGACCATCGATGCGATGCTCGCGCCTGCCGATGGGGACCTGTCGGGTCTCATGAGATCCGAGCGGTTCCGGACCCTCCTCGGACTGGACCAGCGTGTCCGGGCCGGCGATGGCGGCGCCGGTGGTCTTCTGGCCGACCCGAACGCGCCGGTCACCGAGATGTTGCGCTACTTCGATCTCTCCGACCCCAGCCTGCACGGCAACATCTGGGTCTTCGAACGACACGGTCGCTGACCTGGCGCTTCACCGGAGGGTCCTGATGGCCTGGCCACCCTCGGGCCCGTGCTAGGAACCCCTGCCATGAATCGCGCCCCGACGCCGCCGTTCCCCTGGGCGCGGTGCTTTGTCGTGGTGGCGTCCGTGCTGGGTGTGGCGTTGGTCTTTCTCACTCCGAGTCTTCACGGCACCGACGAGTCGGCCCACGTGTCACGGGTCGCGATGATCGAATCGGGCGTCGTCATCCCGCCCAAGACCTGGACGCAGATTCCCGGGGATGGTGCCGATGCCTGCATCACCGCGTACCTCTACCGATTCCGCGCAGCCGGCTACGCGAAGCAGCGGATCCCTTGGAGTGAGCAGTTCCGGAACCCCCGGTGTGAGACGCCCGGTTGGAGCATCACCGGGTTGGCGCACACCGCCGATGTGTACTCCCCGGTGCCGTATCTTCCCGCCCTGGTCGGGTTTCGCCTGGGACGCGGCGTCGGAGGAGCTGCCGGCAGCATCTACGGCGCCCGACTCGTCCAGCTCGCCGCGTTCGTCGCGTTGATGGCATTCGCGATCCACCGGACCCCGTGGGGCAAACCGTTGCTGTTCACGATCGGGCTCCTACCGGTCGTCATCCAGGGCGCGGGCAACGTATCGGCCGATCCGCTCACCCTGGCATTCGCGTGCGGTGCGACGGCGCTCGCGCTCGCGGCCATCGACCGGGCACGTGTCGGAAGGCCGGTCGATGCACCGGACTGGTGGGCGTTCGCGTCGATCGGGGTCGCTCTCGCCCTGTCGAAACCCGCGTACGTCCCGTTCGTGCTGCTCGTGCTGGCCGTTCCGACCGCCGCCTTCGGGTCGGTCCGCCGCAGAATCGCCGTCACCGTGGGAACCGTCGCCGTCGCCGGGACCGTTGCCGTGGCATGGAACCTCGGCGTGGTGGCCCACGTCGAGATCGAAGGCGTCAATCGATCCGACAGCAAACTCGCCGCGGCGTGGATCCGGTATCACCCGATCGGCTTTCTCCAGGCGATCTTCCGAGGGTGGGCGAACCACCACGAGCGACAGGCCGCGATCGGTGGCATGTTCACCCCGGTACGCCGCTTCGCGCACAACTTTCCGCTACCCCTCTGGCTGGGTTGTCTGTGGCTCGTCGTGGTGCGGCTCGTCGACCCGCTGCCGCGGCGCGTCGCACGGGTCAGCCAGCGGTTCCGCTCGATCGGCCCGGCCGGTGTCGACGCCGCTTCGAGCGATGATCCGGTCGTGCCGGGGCGGGACCGGATCCGCGCCGGACTGGTGGCGCTCGGCGTGGCGATCGCCGGCGTTCTCCTGATCGAATACGGTCTCGCCATCGCGGCGAATCCGCCGGGAGCTCGAAGGATCATCTGGGTGCAGGGCCGCTACTTCCTCCCGCTCGTCCCTCTCACCCTGTTCGGGGTTTCCGGGGTCGGGCGACCGCTGGCGAAGCGTTGGTCGGTACTGGTCGTGGTGATCAGTGTCGTGGTGACCTCGGCCTGGATCTGGTGGGCATCGCTCGACGCGTGGAGCTGAACGCCGCACGTCACCGCCCGCCCATCTGCTCAGGTGCCCGGTTGCTCAGGTGCCCGTTGCTCAGGTGCCCGGTGTGGTCAGGAACGACCGGGAGGCGTCGCCTCGGCGATCTCGGCCGCGGTCGGGGTGCGGCGCCGGCGTGCCACCGCAGGCAGGAGCCCTTCGATCGCCCGCATGATTCGTTCGGTGTCGGCCCGGTCGCTGCGGTACTTGAGATCCACGGGCTCGCCGACGCGCACGCGCACCGTCGGCGGATCGGTGATGTTGGTCAGATCCGGCACCCGTGCGGCACGCGGCCAGACCTTCTCGGTCCCCCAGATGCCGACCGGGATCACCGGTACCCGGCTCATGGCGGCGAGTCGAGCAGCGCCGGGGCGGCCCTTGAGCTTCGGTTCGAAGAACTCCGCGCCCCGCGGAATGGTGCCCTGGGGCAGGATCACCACCAACTCGCCGCCCTCGAGTGCTTCTGCCGCGAGTGCGAGCGGCGCGTCGGACCCGCTCCCGCGGTCGACGCGGATCGTTCCCATCGCCCGCACGACCTGTCCGACGACCGGCGCATCGACGACCTCCTTCTTGGCCAGGAAGCGCACGGCCCGGTCGACCCGACCGGCGAGGTAGCCGAGCGCGATGGGATCGAAATAGGAGCGATGGTTGGCGACGATGATCGCCGGTCCGATGCGCGGCAGCGATTCGACGCCGGCGAGATCCCAACGGACGAATCTGAGGAATTCAGGCCGCAGGATTCCCTGGAGCAACCGCTGCGGTTCCCAGCCCGCGAACTTGGGCACGCCTGACGGCACGTCGAGGTAGCGCTGGGGCCAGCGGCGCACCATCGCCATCACCCGCAACCGGGGATCGGGATTGATCACCACCGGATTCCCGACCGCAGCGAGCAGGGGTGCGTCGAAGACGCTGTCGCTGTACGCGTAGCTCGCCGCCAGGTCGATGCCGTGGCTCTCGGCCCAGGCCCGCACCGCGGCCAGCTTGCCGGGGCCCCAGACGAAGTCACCGGCGATGGTCCCGTCGTAGGCACCGTCGTGGACGCCGTAGCGGGTGGCGATCACGTCGTCCATGCCGAGCGCACGCGCCAGCGGTTCGACGAGGTCGAACGGTGAGGTGGTGGCCATGACGACCGGTCGACCGGCCGCGCGGTGGTCGTCCATGAGCCGGTGGCCGAAGGGCTGCACACTCCCGGCGAGGCGGTCGGCGACGATCGCGCCGGCTTCCCGGACCGCATTCCGGTTCCATCCGGCGGCGAAACGGGCCGCCGAACGGGTCAGTGCCATGGCCGGCAGGGTCTCGCCGAAGGTGTCGAAGATCCGGTAGACGAGCTTCTCACCAGGGATCGAGCGGCTTCCCAACACGCCGGTCTGCCGCAACGCCTCGGAGATCACCGGTCCGGAAGCACCGCGCAGCAACGTCCGGTCCAGATCGAAGAAGGCTGCGCCGTCGGCCATGGGCCCCGACACTAGAGGACCGGCCGACGGCCTGTCCGCGCCGGCGGTCACCGCAGAACAATGGAGGGACCGGCCGGGGGAGGCCGGTCCCTCTCTGGGACCTTCGAGCGGAGGGGGGCCGCTCGAGGTGCGCACCGGAGGAGACAGAGGGGGCCGTCTCGACTCCGGTTGTTCGACTTCATGCTCGCGCTCAGCTAGCAATCTGTCCAACAGTTCTAAACGATAGTTGCTATCGTTTTGCGCGATGGACCTCCGCCAGCTCGCAGCACTCACCGCGGTCGGCGACCACCGGAGCTTCTCGGCGGCCGCCCGCAGCCTGCACACCGTGCAGTCGAACGTCTCGGCACACGTCGCCAAACTCGAAGACGAACTCGGCATGGTCCTCGTGGACCGGTCCGATTGTTCGTTCACCCCCGCAGGGGAACTCGTGGCCGCTCGGGCACGTCGGATCGAGGCCGAACTCGACGCACTCGGCAGCGACCTCGCCTCGAGTGACCAGGCGATCACCGGCGCGGTGCGCTTCGGCATGATCGGGACGGCCGCCCGCTGGCTGATCCCGTTGTTGCTCCCCGCGATCGCACGGCAACACCCGGGGATCCATCTGACCATCATCGACGCCACCACGACGTCGCTCATCCCGCAACTGTTGACCCGACGACTGGATCTCGCGGTCGTCAACCTGCCGGTGCACTCCGAGGACGTCTCGGTCGAACCACTCTTCGACGAGCACCACGTGTTGATCGCGCCCCTCGACCACCCGCTGAGTCACCTCGACGAGGTCGAACTGACCGCACTCGCGCACCACCCACTCCTGCTTCCGCCCACGGGGACGTCGTTTCGTGACGAACTCGATCTCGCGATCGCCCGCTCCGGCATGCAGCTGGAACCGGCCGCCGAAGTGGACGGCGTACGGCTGTTGGCCACGCTGGCTTTCGAGGGGTTCGGCGCGGCGATCGTGCCGGCGAGCGCGGCGTCCCGCCGCTCGGGGTCGAGTTGGAAGCGCATCGGTATCACCGGGCTCACTCCCCGGGCGGTCGGCCTGGCGACCGAACGTCGTGCTCTGCTGTCGAACGCCGCCCGGGCCGTCCAGGCGAGCGTGCTCGAGATCTGTCACGAGCACGCCGCCGAATACGTCGAGATCACTCCCGGCCCGGGCCCCGGTGCCCGGAGCGCCCGCACGAAGAAGTGACACCGTGACGCCTCGCGTGACCGTCGCGAAAGATGGTCGAAGTCGTCTGATACGGCACTAGGCTCGGCTCGAGTGGGCGCTGCGGTGTGTCCCTTCGACCCCACTGACGCCGCCGCACGAGAACATCACGCAACTTCCAGGGAGTTCCAGACGTGGCCGAGAGCGTAACGATCACCGACAACCGGACCGGAGAGGCGCTCGAGATCCCGATCGTCAACGGAGGCGTCGACGCCCGGGAATGGCAGAAGCTCCTCGGGAACATCTGGTTCTACGACCCCGGCTATGCCCAGACGGCCTGCACCGAATCGGCGATCACCAAGATCGACGGTGAGAAGGGCACCCTGCACTACCGCGGCTACCCCATCGAACAACTCGCCGAGAACTCGACCTACCTGGAGGTCGCGTACCTACTGATCTACGGCGAACTCCCGACCGTCGCGCAGTTCGAAGCCTGGCGGCACGAGATCACCTACCACACGTTCATCCACGAGAACGTGCGCAAGCGCTTCATGGAAGGGTTCCACTACGACGCGCACCCCATGGGCATGTTGGTGTCCGCGTTCGGGGCGTTGTCGACCTTCTACCACGAGGCAAAACAGATCGACGACCCGGCGGTTCGCCACAAGCAGATCGTCCGTCTGGTCGCCAAGGTGCCGACCCTGGCAGCGTGCGCGCATCGCTTCAGCGTCGGTCAGCCCTTCGTGTACCCCGACAACACGCTCGGTTTCGCAGCGAACTTCCTGTCGATGATGTGGAAGATCGCGGAGCCCCACTACGAAGCCGACCCGGTGCTCCAGCACGCGTTGGACGTGCTGTTCATCCTGCATGCCGACCACGAACAGAACTGTGGTGCCGCGGCGATGCGGGTCATCGGTTCCGCGCACGCCGACCCGTACTCGGCCTGTGCCGGTGCCGCCGCGGCGCTGTACGGCCCACGGCACGGCGGGGCGAACGAAGCGGTCATCCACATGCTCACCGAGATCGGCTCGATCGACAACGTCGATGCCTTCGTCGCCGATGTCAAGGCGGGCAAGGGCCGCCTGCAGGGCTTCGGCCACCGCGTCTACAAGAACTACGACCCCAGAGCACGCATCATCAAGGACATCGCGTACGAGGTCTTCGAGGTCACCGGCAAGAACCCTCTGCTCGACATCGCCCTCAAGCTCGAAGACGTCGCGCTGAACGACGAGTACTTCGTCTCGCGGCGCCTGTACCCGAACGTCGACTTCTACTCGGGCCTGATCTACCAGGCGATGGGCTTCCCCATCGACACGTTCACGGTGCTGTTCGCGATTCCCCGCGTCTCGGGGTGGTTGGCGAACTGGCAGGAACTGCTCGAACAGGACCAGCGGATCGCCCGGCCACGCCAGCTCTACACGGGCCACGAAGCACGCGACTACGTCGCGATCGCCAACCGCTGAGCCTGCCCGACGACATGGCGCCGTGACGGCCATGTCTCCGCCGACCGGTTCGGCACCGCCTCGGTACTACGTCAACTCGTGGGCGGCACGCACCGGTCAGCGGATCGCCGCTCGGGTCATCGACTCGATGCTCGCATTCGGTTGCGTCGTGGCGGTGATCGTGATCGGTCCCCACGGTCGGCCGCTCGCGCAGGATCTCGTCATCGTCGCTCTGGTGGCCACGATCGAATCGGTCGCCATCACGCGCACCGGGGCGACCGCCGGCATGCACGTGCTCGACCTGCGGGTCGTATCGGTGGGCCGGGCCGGCCATCCGGACTGGCTGGCCGCGTGGCGTCGCACCATTCCGATCGCGTTGTGCTATCCGGTGCTCGTACCCGGGCTCTTCAGCGTGCTCGTCATGCCGGTCGCGTTGTTGACGTCGATCTCGTTGTCGCCGCTCCGGCGGGGCTTCCACGATCGGTTGTCCGGGACCGTGGTCGTCCAGGCCGGCGCGCCGGAACGCATCACCGATGAGGACATGGCGAGCTGGTGGCACCCCGGCCTCGAGGTCGTCCTCTCGCCGTGGGGCCGGGTGCCCGACCTGTACGAGCGTCGCCGGGCGCGGGCTCACCGCGCCGATGGCGCGTGGTGGCTCGCCGCCCTGATCATGGTGGCCACGATCGCGTCGGTCGGGATGCGGGACGTCCCGAAGCTCTGGCTGTGGTCGACGGCCGCCTGGCTGGCGGTGGTCACGATCGACGAGGTCTGGTGGATCTCGACGCGGGGTGCGACGCCCGGTCACGCCCGCTTCGGTTACCGGGTGGTCGACATGGAGACCGGCGAGATTCCGACCCGGTCGCGGGCGATTCTGCGGGCCGTCGTGCTCGCGCCGCTGCTCTACGTGCCACCGTTGCAACTCGTGCTGGCCCTGTGGGTCCGCGCGTCGTCGCTGCACCGTGGCCCCCACGACCTGCTGGCGAACACGATCGTCGTCGAACCGGGTCATCTGCCCCACACGTTCGTGCGGGTCCCGCCTGTCGTTCCGTACGCTGCGGCCATGGCGCCGGTCGCGCCCCGGCCGCGGTTCACGGCACGACCAAGTCCCCTTCCCGGAATGCCCCCAGCGCCGTTCGCACCGCCAGGCCGGCCGCCACCGCCACCGCCGCACCTGCCGGGTCCGTTCTGACATGGCGTATCCGTTCCGCGACGAACAGCCTGCCAGGGCGGCGACCTGGGGAACCTGGAGCCTGCTCCTCGCATGCGCCCTGGTCTTCGCCTTCGCCCAACCCAAGGCGATGCAGGGGCTCACCCACGGGCTCACCGTCACGTCCAGCGCATCGGCCGAACTCGAGGTGCAGGCGTTCCAGGATCGTTGGGCGCTCGTCCCCTGTGAGGTGACCCACGATCGGAGCATCACCGACGGCGCCGCGTGCAACGGCTACCCCGTCGATCAACCCGGCGCCTACGCGACGAAGAACGTGTGGTTACCCTTCTTCACCGCCCTGTTCCTGCACGCCAACCTGCTGCACCTGTTCGGCAACCTGCTGTTCCTCTGGGTCTTCGGGCGAGGGCTCGAAGAACGGATCGGCAGCGCCGGGGTCATCGGCCTGTTCTTCGCGGGTGGCGTCGCCGCATTTCTCGGCTACGTCGCGTGGACGCCCGAGAGTACGGCACCCGTGCTGGGTGCCTCCGGCGCCGTCGCCGCGATCATGGGCGCGTATCTGGTCCTGCAACCTCGTCGGCGGCTGTTGAGCTTCGTCTACGCCGCGGGTGTCCAGGTGGTGTACCTGCCGGCGTGGGCGTTGCTCGCGTTCTTCTTCGTGTCGCAGTTCTTCACGACCGCCGGAACCCGGGTGGCGTGGCAGGCACATGTGACGGGGATGGTGTTCGGGATGACCGTCGGCGCACTGTGGTGGTGGCGTGATCCGTCTCTCGCCGCTACCACTCCAGGGTCGGCCCGCCATCGACCCACCGGATCAGCTGCCCACTCCGACGCTCCCACGCCGCGCGGCGACGCCCCGGTCGACTGGACCGACGTCCTCCCCGATCGACCGCCCGTGGCGGCGCCGACGACGGCCGAACTCAGTGGTCTGCCAGGCGCCGCACCGGCAGGCGTTCCTCGGGTGTCACCAGGTCGAGACGAAGCCGCACGTCGGTGATGCTCGCCGCCCCGGCCGACACGATCACCGGGTCCAAGACGATCGCACCCACCTCGGGAACGACCTCGGCCGCCACCGAGAGCCGCTGGAGCAGCTGCACGACCGCCGCGACCGCTGCATCGGCCTGGCGTCCGACCAGGTGGGCCGAACCGACCTGCGGGTGGGCGAAGGCCTCGATGAGCCCTGCACGTTCCACCATCGAGGTGGCGTCGGTGTCCGAGCAGGGCACCACCTGGACGGCCGGCCGTCTCGCGTCGGCGACGAACGCCCGATCGACCTCCAAGGTGAGCACGGCGCCGACCAGGTCGTTGCGAACCAGACCGACCCGGACGTCGACGCCGGATTCGGCCATCTGCTGGACCACGCACGCGTCCATCGCCTCACCCAACAACAACCGCATCCGGTCGAACGCGCGGACGAGTTCGTCCGCGTCGTGCACATCGACGGCGACGCCGCCCGCTTCGGTCTTGGCCGGACGGGCCAGACCCGCCGCCTTGAGCGCGACGGGCCAGCCGATCGTCTCGGCCGCAGCAACGGCCTCGGTCGCCGAGTGCACGACGATCCGATCGACCACCGACCCGCCCGCGGCGGCGACCACGCGCGCCGCGACGTCGGGATCGAGCCAACCCGATCCGCAGTGGCGAGCCCCGTCGACCGCTGCGGTCAATTCGTCGGTGTCGACCAGATCGGTCTCGGGCAGGCGACCGGGATCCCGGGACAGCCATTCGCCGTAGCGCGCGATCCGACCGATGGCACGCACCGCGGACTCGGGAAAGGCGAACACCGGCACCGCAGATGACCGCGGTTCGCTGACCCGCGGCTTCAAGCCGAGATACGTGGCGACCACCGGAACCGGTGAACCCTCGGCCGCTTCGACGATGCGGGGTTCGAACACGTCGATCGCGCCCGGGGTCGACGGGGTGCACAGCACCAGCACCGCGTCGACGGCGGGGTCGTGGCACAGAGACCTCAGGGCCTCGGCGAAGGTCGCCGGATCGACGTCGAAACCCAGATCGACCGGGTTCGACCGGCCCGCGACCGACACGTCCGCCGGAACGAGGTCGACGCCCGACGCGGCATCGAGCGCCAGAACGGCCGGGCTGCGGGCGTTCGACAGGATCGCCAGCCGACGCCCTCGGGCGATCGGTTGACGGGTGAGCACCTGGGCCACGTCGAGCAGTTCCGACAGGGTGTCGACCCGGATCATGCCGGTCTGGGCCAACAGTGCGTCGACGTTCGCGGTGGCGGGCAGGCCGGTTCCCCGAGCATCGAGCGGCAGCGCTCCCCCGCTCTTGACCGCGACGACGGGCTTGGTCCTCGCCAGTTGTCGAGTGGTGCGGGCGAAGGTCGACGGGTCGCCGAAACTCTCCAGGTAGAGCAGCACGAGGTCCGTGGCGTCGTCGTCCTGCCAGTAGCTGAGCAGGTCGCTGTTGGTCACGTCCGCCTGATTCCCGAGTGACACGAAGGTCGAGATGCCCAGCCCTCGTCGGGCGGCATGTTCGATGATCGCCGCTCCCAGGGTGCCCGACTGTGACGACACCCCGATCGACCCCACGCGCGGATGGACATCGACGAACGTGGCCGTCAGGTCCACCCCGGCTGCGGTGTTGATGATCCCCATGGAGTTCGGACCCAGCACCCGCATTCCCCACCGACGGGCGCGCGCCACCAGTTCACGCTCGAGTCGGGCCCCGTCGTCGTCGCGGTCCGAGAATCCGGCGCTGATGATGACGAGGGCGTGCACATGGCGACGCGCACAGTCGGTGACGACGCCGGCAACCGCATCCCGGGGCACACAGACCACGGCGACATCGACGTCGTCGGGCACCGCGGTGATCGACGGCCAGGCGTCGACGCCGGCGATCCGATCGGCTGCGGGATTGACGGCGACGACCGTTCCGGTGTAGCCGCCCTCGACGATGCTCCGGAGCAGGAGGTGTCCGATCGAGTCGGGGCGTCGGGACGCGCCGACCACCGCCACCGACGTCGGGGCGAGCATGCGGTGGATCGACTTCGAGAACGCGGCCTGGGCCCGTTCGGACACCAGACGCCGGGCCTCGTCGGTCGGTTCGATCCCCAGGGTGACCTCGATCACCCCTTCCGCGAAATGACTCTTCACGTCGAATCCGGCCCGGGCGAACACCGACAACATGCGACGGTTCTCGGGCAGGACCTGGGCGACGAACCCGCTGAGCCCGGTGACCCGTGCCGCGGCGGCGAGGTACTCGAGCAGGATCGTCGCCACACCCCGGCCCCGGTGTGCCTCGTCGGTGAAGAAGGCGACCTCGGCGACCTCGGTGGTCGGATACCGGTCGTAGCGGGCGACGCCGACGAGTTCGGCGCCGATCAACCCGATGAAGGCCATGCGATCGACATAGTCGACCCGGGTGAGCCGTTCGAGGTCGGCCTGGCTCAGCGAGGGCCGCGGCGAGAAGTAGCGGTAGTAGATGCTCTCGGCCGACTGCCGTTCGTGGAAGGCCTCGAGGAGCCCCGCGTCGCCCGGACCGATGGGCCGCAGGTGCATCGTTCCTCCATCGGCGAGGAGAACATCGGCTTCCCAGGTGCCCGGTGTGTCCACACCGATCCACGCTACGTTGTCGGGCCATGGGTCGTCCCGCCATGGAGCGTGCGCTGCCACCGGTCACCTACGACATCGCCGGGCGCGCCGTCACGCTGCCGGTCCACATCCGTCGCGCCCGCCAGTGGGCGACGACCTGGTTGGTGCCCGCCGCCTCGGCCCAAGCGATGATCGACTACTCGGGTCTGGAGATCGCGCAGCCGCTGCCCGGCAAGGCGATCTTCTCGCTGGCCTTCGTCGACTACGTCGACGGCGACCTGGACGCGTACCACGAGGTCGCCTTCTCGCTGCTCGTCCGCCGCCACGACGCGGCAGATCCGGCGACGGTGATGGGGCACGCCCGAGCGTTCAGGTCCGGCGAGGTGGGCGCGTTCATCCACGACCTTCCGGTCGACCGGGAGTTCACCTGTGCCGCCGGCACCACGATCTGGGGCTATCCCAAGTGGATCGCCCAGATCGAGTTGACCGGTATGAACGGATCCACCGCGTGCAGCGTCTACTGCGACGGCCGCCACCAGTTCACCGTGCAGGTGCGGGATCGGGGTCCCTTCCCGTTTCCGCGTGAGATGCCCCCGACGTATTCATGGCGCGACGGGGTCCTGCGCCGGACCACGTGGGACCTGCAGGTGTCTGGCGGCTCGTCTCGGCCCGGGGGTGCCCGTCTCACACTCGGTTCGAAGGGTCCGCTGGTGCGCACGCTGCGACGGCTCTGCCTGCCGCGGCACGCGCTGCTCTCGGCGGCGGCGCCACAGATCAGCTCCATCTTCGGTGTTCCCGAGGTGGTCGGCGACGCAGCTTCGGGCACCCCGGAGCCCACCGCGGCACCGGCCTGATCAGCCGGATCGGCGGGCCCGACACCTTCCCGACTGTTCACTTCCGAGCAGCCATTTGAACGGCTCAAGATGTCGATGCCGCGACGCGCCCGCACCGCCGTCGAAGTGAACCCCCTGGCGTCCCGGCTCCTGGTGGGCGATGAGGGATTCGAACCCCCGACCCCCTGCGCGTCATGCAGGTGCTCTAGCCAACTGAGCTAATCGCCCCGAGAGCCTGCGATCGTAGCACCGTCGGGTTGCCGACAGCCTCCTCGACGGTGCTCACAACCAACCGTTCCTCCTGAACAGGCGGTACAGCAGGGTGCAGACGCCGAAGATCGCCGCCAACACGATGAAGTACCCGTAGCGCCAGCTCAGTTCGGGCATGTTCGAGAAGTTCATGCCGTAGACGCCCGCGACCGCCGTCGGTACGAGCGCGATCGCCGCCCAGGCCGAGATCTTGCGCATGTCCTCGTTCTGACGCACGCTGATGACGCTCTGGCGCAGCGCCACCATCGCGATGTCGGCCTGGAGCACGTCGTTGAGAAGGCGGTCATGGGTCTCGATCGCTTCGGCGGTGCGCTGGACGTGGTCGTGCACGTCCCTGAAATACGGAGCGGTGTCAGGATCGACGCCGGCGACGAGACCCATGGTGAGACGGTCGAGCGGTCTGATCAGCGGCACCACCGCCCGACGGAACTGGGAGATCTCGCGCTTGAGTTTGTAGATCCGTTCGACATGGTCGCTGTCGTCGTTCGCGAACACCTGCGTCTCGATCTGATCCACATCGGTGTTGATGAAATCGATCGTCTGCTCGTACTGGTCGACCACCAGGTCGGCGATCCGGTACAGGACACCGGAAGGACCGAGTGTCGCGAATTCCGAGCCTGCGTCGAGCTCCGCACGCAGGCGCTGCACCACCGTCGTCGGCCCGTGTCGAACGGTGACCACGAACCCCCGACCGACGAAGATCGCCACCTCGGAGACCTCCACGATCTCGGTGTGATCGATGTAGTCCACCGGTTTGAGCACCACGAAGACCACGTCGTCGTAGATCTCGAGCTTCGGGCGCTGATGGGCCGACACGGCGTCCTCGACGGCGAGGGCCGGCAGACCGAACTCGCGGGCGACACCGGCGATCTCGTCCTCCGAGGGCTGCCTCAGACCGATCCAGACGAAACCCGAGGTCGTCCGTGACACCGCTGCGGCCTCGGCGACCGACAGTCGCCCGGCACAACGTCGACCGTCCTCGTAGACCGCGCTGTCTCCGACCACGCCGGGCGAGAACTCCACCGAACCGTTCACGTCTTCCACCGTCATGTCCGGTCATCCCGGTCGACCTGACGACCGACGAGCCGGGCGTGTTCGTCGAGCACGGCGAGCACCGAGCGTTCGTCGCCCATGGGAACCCGCAGCACCACCTCATCGCAACCCAGCGCGGCGTAGTGGTGCAGCTTGCCCTCGGTCGGCACCACGCCGAAGGGCACCACCGAGGGGACGCCGTCGCGCCCCGCGGCGTGCCACGCGTCGACGAGAAGGGGAAGCTGCTCGGACAGGCCACTGCCACCGATCGGCATCCAACCGTCCGCGTGGGCGGCGGCCGCAGCGAACAGCTTCGGGCCCGCCCCACCGCCCACGAGCATCCGCACGCGCGGCTGCTGGACGGTCTTGGGCCAGGCGAATGCCGGCTCGAGAGACACCAGCTCTCCTTCGAAGGACGCCTCGTCCTGGGACCACAACGCCTGCATCACGCCGAGGCAGTCGGCAACCAATGCGCGTCTGGTGGCGAAGTCGACACCATGGTCCGCGGCCTCTTCCCGGTTCCAGCCGTAGCCGAACCCCAGCACGAACCGACCTCCGGAGCAATGGTCGAGCGTGGCGATCTGCTTGGCGAGACCGATCGGGTCGTGCTGGGCCACAAGAAGCACGCCGGTGCCCAGAGCGATCCGTTCGGTGACCGCGGCGACCATGGCGAGGGCCACGAGAGGGTCGAGCCCGCGGCGATACTCGTCGAGGCGGACACCCTCGACGAGTCCCGGCGGGTCCGCGGCGCGGACCGGCAGGTGGGTGTGCTCGGGCAGATACAGCGCATCGAACCCGCGCTCCTCGACCGCCCGGCCGAGCGTGCGAGGATCGATGCCACCATCGGTGAGAAAGACCGTGATGCCGATGCGCATGGCACCAAGTATCGCCGATCGGCACCGCTCGAGGTTCCACCGGTAGTCTCGTGGCGGCACCACGAATCCGTCGACGAGATGCCAGGGGACTCACAGGATGAACCGAATGTCGCTCGACCGGATCAGCGCTCGCTCCGCAGCCGATCGAGACCGCGACCCGGTCATCGGGATCGTCGGCGCCGGCTTCGGTGGGGTCGGGATGGCGATCCGGTTGCGCAAGCAGGGGCTGGACGACTTCACCATCTTCGAGAAGGCCGATGCGATCGGTGGCGTGTGGCGCGACAACACCTATCCCGATGCGGGCTGCGACGTTCCGTCGCATCTGTACTCGTATTCCTTCGAACGGAGAGCCGACTGGACGAGGCGCTTCCCCAAACAACCCGAGATCCTCGCCTACCTGCGCGACTGCGCCCGGCGGTATCACCTCGAAGACCGGATCCGTTTCGGCACCGAGATCGCGTCGGCCGCATGGGACGCCGAGGAGGCTCAGTGGACGCTCACCACATCTGCTGGTGCGACGCACACCTTCGACGTGGTGATCTGGGGGCTCGGCCAGCTGAACCGGCCCAAGTGGCCCACCATCGAAGGACTCGACACCTTCGAGGGCACGGTCTTCCATTCCGCCCGCTGGAACCACGACCACGACCTGACCGGCGAGCGGATCGCAGTGATCGGCAACGGCGCGAGCGCGGTGCAGTTCGTCCCGCCGGTCGCCGAACAGGCGGCGCTGCTCTATCAGTTCCAGCGCTCACCGAACTGGTTCCTGCCCAAGCCCGATGCCCCGTTCACGCCGGAGGAGGTCCGACGGTTCCGACGGATCCCCGGTTGGGATCTGCTGTACCGCTCGCGTCTGTATGCGAGTTTCGAATCCAAGTGGGTCGCGCTCCGTCAGGGAACCAAGGTCTCCGAGGTCGCCCGTGACCTCGCCACCGCACACATCACCAAACACGTTCCCGACCCCGAACTACGAGCGAAACTCCTCCCCGACTTCCCGGTGGGATGCAAACGGATCCTGATCTCCGACGACTATCTGCAGACCCTGTGCCGCGACGACGTCGAAGTCGTCGACGATCCGATCGTGCGTGTCGAACCCGACGCGATCGTCACCGCCGACGGTACCCGGCGGCAAGTCGACACGATCATCGTCGCCACGGGATTCGCGACGACCGACTTCCTCGCGCCGGTCGAGATCACCGGCACCGACGGGCAGAAACTCGGTGACGTGTGGTCCGAGGGGGCCCGTGCCTATCAGGGCATCGCCGTGCCCGGTTTCCCGAACTCGTTCATTCTCTACGGGCCCAACACCAACCTGAACCACAACTCGATCATCTTCATGCTCGAGGCCCAGTACCGGTGGATCCTGCGCGCGATCCGCGTCCTCCGACGGGGCGGACGCGCCCTGGACGTGCGCCCGACCGCGGCGCGCCGCTACGACGACCGGATCCAGCGCGACCTGAGACGCACCGCGTTCGCTGCCGACTGCCACAGCTGGTACAAGACCGAGTCGGGTCGCATCACCAACAATTGGCCGGGGCCGACACTGCGCTACTGGCTCGAAACCCACCGCTTCCGGCGGAACGACCTGCTCATCGAGCGGGCCTGACCGACCGATCCGAGAGCCGCCCCGCCCGTCCACGCCGTGGCCTACTCAGGCATCGGAGGTCAACACGATCTTGCCGAACTTGCCGCCCGCGGCGAACGCCGCGTAGGCATCGGCCGCGGCGGTGAGCGGATACGCGTGCTGGACCGGTACCGTCACCCGGCCATCACCCAACAGTGGCAGCACCTGGCCTTCGACGGCCCGTGCCGCCACGGCCTTGCCTTCCAGAGGGCGCGCCCGCAGTGTGGACGCGTGGATGCTTCCCCGGACGCCCATCAGCGCCAACAGGTTCACCTGCCCCTTCGCGCCGGCACCCACCCCGATGACGACGATCCGGCCGTCGACGGCGAGTGCCTTCACGTCGGCGTCCAGGTTCGGGCCCCCGACCAACTCGAGGATCACGTCGTAGGGACCGGCCTCCCAGAACCCGTCCTGGTCGGTGACCGTCGCGCCCAACCCGGCAACCGCCTCGTGGCGGCCCGGGTCGCGTACCGACGCGACAACGGTGGCCCCGGCTGCGACGGCGAGTTGCACGGCCGCGGTGCCCACGCCGCCGGCCGCGCCGGTGACCCCGACCCGCTCGCCGACGCTGAGCCCGCACTGGGTGAACAGCGCATCGTGGGCGGTCGTGAATGCCTCGGGAAAGCCGCCCGCCTGGGTGAAGGGCACCCCGTCGGGTATCGGCAGGGCACAGCGTTCATGGATGAGCGCCCGTTCGGCCTGCGCGCCGCCGCCCACCACGCCCATGACCCGGTCACCGACCGAGAACCGTTGCACACCGGGGCCGCAGGCGGTCACCACCCCCGCGAATTCGAGCCCCGGGATGTCGCGCGGGGAGCCCGGCGGCGCCGGGTACAGGCCCCGCTGCTGCAACAGGTCGCCACTGTTGAGACCGGCGCTCCGCACGGCCACGACCAACTCGCCGAGTCCCGCGACCGGATCGGCGTGTTCGCGCATCTCGATCGTCTCGTCGACGAAGGTGACTGCCTTCATCTGCTCACTCCTCGTCGTGTGGCGGGCCAGGGGGTACCGCCCATGACCCGATCGGGTGGACCTGCCGGCATCATTTGACCGCGACCGGGTTGACCGGGGAACCGACGGCGTTCGTGAACGGCAACGGCGACGCCTCGAGCAGGAACGTGTACACGCCGTCGGCGGCGCAATCGTCCGCGAGCGCGTCGAGGTCCCAGTTCTGTCCCTGGGTGAGGCCCATCTCCACCAGGTGGAGCAGGTGGGCCGGGAAGAACGCGTCGGGTTCGGCGGGTGGATACGTGTCGAAGGTGAGATTGTCGACGGCGACGGCCGCGACCTCATGGGCGTGGAACCACTCCGCGCACCGCCAGGAGATGCCTGACGAGGTCATCGCGTACGCATCCCGGTCGGGCCTACGACCCCGCAGCAGCGACATCTGCCCGGTGCGGATCAACACCACGTCACCCGAGGAGACACGCACGCCCCCGGCGCGCGCGGCCTCGTCGAGTTCATCGGGTAGCACGGCGTGGCCCGGGTCCAACCGCTCGACGCCTTTCGTCCGGGCGACGTCGAGCAGCACGCCGCGGCTGACCAGGGTCGACACGTGGTGGATACCGAGCTCGGTCGCGCCTTGCGCGGTCATGGTCGATGCCGGTACGCCGTTGTAGAACCGACCGTCGTAGCTCACGTGCGCCAGTCCGTCCCAGTGGGTCGCGACCTGGAGCCCCATGGTGACCACGTCGTCGCTGGTGCAGAACAGCGAGCGGTCGCCGAGCATCGCCTCGTCGATCGACGTCATCGTGCGCAGGATGCCACGACCAGGGATGTTTCCCCGCTGCAGGTCCTGGGCGAACGACAACGGCCACGCGAGCGAGAACCGCCTGCCGGTCACCACACCGCGTGCGGCTCGTCGCACGACCTCGGGAGTGATGAAGTTCAGGGTGCCGATCCGATCGTCGGCACCCCAACGCCCCCAGTTGTTGACCCGTGCGGCGGCCTCGTGGAACCAGTCGGGAAGTCCCATCAGAACTGCAGCACGCCCCGGGCGAGCTTGCCGGCCGCCATGTCGTCGATGACGTCGGCGAAACCGGTCAGCGGGTACACCTCGGTCACGAGTTCGTCGAGTTTCAGCTTGCCGTCCAGATACCACTGCGCGTACAGGGGCACGTCGTGTTGGGGCCGTGAACCGCCGTAGCGGGACCCTTTGACCGTCCGGTTCACCTGGACGATGTCGACGGCCGGCAGGCTCACCTGATCGCTGAACCCGGGCACGCCGACCTCGACCGCGGTGCCACCCCAGTCCAGCACCGCCAGGCACTGGGCGAGCAGTTCGGTATGGCCGACACAGTCGAACGCCCAGTCCACACCGCCGGCGCCGAGCGGACCCTTGACCATCTTGGGGTGGTACGGGAACAGCTCCCGGACCGCGTCCACCGCGTCGAGGTCTCGAGCGTCGATGAAGTCGGTCGCACCGAAGAGCCGCGCGAGCGCCTCCTTGGACGGCTCGGTGTCGACGGCGACGATGCGGCCGGCGTTGGCGATCGCCAGGCCCTGGATCACGTTCAGCCCGACGCCCCCGACCCCGAACACCACCGCGTGGTCACCGGGCTCCACGTCGGCGGTGTTGAGCACGGCACCGACGCCGGTCAACACCCCGCACGCGATCAGACACGCCGAGGTGAACGGGATGACTTCGGGGATCTTCACCGCCTGCACTTCGGCCACCGTGGTCAACTCGGCGAAGCTCGACGTCGCGGCGAAGTTCGAGGCGGGTTCGCCCTGGTAGAGAAACGGTTGCTTCGCGATGCCGATGGAGCGGCGGCATTCGGTGGGTCGGCCACGCTGGCATTTCGAGCACACGCCGCAGTTGGCCAGCGTCGACACGACGACGTGGTCACCCGGTCTGACCCGTCGCACGCCGTCGCCCACCGCCTCGACGATTCCGGCGCCTTCGTGGCCGAGCACCGCCGGCGGCTTCCAGGGGATGGTGCCGTCGATCACGCTCACGTCGCTGTGGCACACGCCTGCCGCCTGCATGCGGACCGTGACCATGCCGGGGGCGGGGTGCGGTTCTGCCAGCTCGAGGTCTTCGGTGTAGGTGACCTCGTCGGTTCCCAGAAAGACGATCCCTCTCATGGGCTCACAGCTCCTTGTCGTTCCTGCGTGATCGGCTCCGCCGCGGTCGCCGCCGTCATGCCGACCAGACGATCGTCTGCATCTCGGTGTAGGCGTGCAGACCGAAGACACCTCCGTCGCGGCCGACGCCGCTCATCTTGAACCCGCCGAAGGGTGCTTCCATGTTGCGCTGAGCGGTGTTGAGGCCGACGTTGCCCGCTTCGAGACGCTGGGCGATGCGGTACCCCTCGTAGGCGTTCTCGGTGAACACGTAGTCGTACAGGCCATAGGGCGAATCGTTCGCGATGGCGATGCCCTCTTCGACGTCGTCGAAGGGGATCACCACGATGATCGGCGCGAAGAATTCCTCGCGTGCCCCCGGGTTGGCGTTGTCAGCGCCGAGCAGCGTCGGCGCGACGTAGAAACCCGGATCGACGTCGGGGCGTTCGCCGCCGAGGAGCACCTCCGCGCCTGCGGCGACGCTGCGGTCGAGCAGGGCCTCGACGCGGGCACGATGGGCGTCGCTGATGACCGGCCCGACCATCGTGGTCTCGTCCAACGGATCACCCACGGTCATGTGCTTCGCCGCGGCCTGCAAACCGGCGACGACCTCGTCGAGCCGTGAACGGTGCACGACGGCACGTGTCGGCGCCGTGCAGATCTGGCCGGAATGGAAACCCCACACGCTGGCAAGTGCGGTGACCGCCTTGGCGACGTCGGCGTCGTCGAGCACCAGGGCGGCGCCCTTCCCGCCGAGTTCCATCAGGCTCCGCTTCATCGTCCTGGCGCATTCGGTCTGGATCGCGACCCCCACGTCCGATGAACCGGTGAAGCTGACCATGTCGACGTCGGGGGACGACACCAGTGCCTGACCGGTCGCGGCCGACGATCCGGTGACGATGTTGACCACCCCGTCGGGAATCCCCTCCTCGTGGCAGATTCGCACCACCTCCAGACACGCCAGGGGATCCTGCGGTGCCGGCTTGACCACCACGGTGTTCCCGGCGGCGAGCGCAGGGGCGACCTTGCCGGCCATGTTGGTGATCGGGAAGTTGTAGGAGCTGATCGCGGCGACCACCCCGACCGGGGCCCGGTGGACCACCGACGAGATCAACCCGCCCGGGGCCAGCGGGGTGTCGGGCATGGCCTGAGGCAACAGCGGTTCGTCGAGCGTCGACCGGCCGCTCTCCGCATAGAAGCCGAAGCGTGCCGCGCACGCAGGTGCCTGCATCTGTGAACCCACACGCAACGTCGCACCCGTCTCGGCGATGATGAGTGGCACGAAGTCGGCCAGCTCCGCATACATCCGCCTCGCGACCCTTCCCAGCAGCGCCGCACGTTTGGCAGGCTTCAGCGCGGCCCAACCCGGTTGCGCCGCCTTCGCCGCCGCGGCGGCCGCGGCGACGTCGTCGGGAGATGCCTCGGGGGCCACGGCGACCACCTGTTCGGTCGCCGGGTTCACGATGGCATAGGTGCCGTCGGAACCGTCGACGAACTCGCCACCGATCAGTTGACGAAAGGGTCCCTCACCGACCTTGGGTGCCATGCGCCTGTCGTCCTTTCACGTCGTCGAAACCTACCTGGGCATCTCGCAGCCGGCACACCTCGCAGCCGAGTGCCGTCTCTGGTGGCCGTCCCGGCCGGCCCACCTCACCGGTGGTCCGTTCAGTCGCCGTCGAGTCGCAGCAAGCGACGGCCGTTGGTGCGGACGATCTTGGTGATGACCTCGTCGGGCAGATGCGCCATCTGGGTCTCGGCGACCTTGCGGGTGTTCGGCCACGTCGAATCCGAATGCGGGTAGTCCGACTCGTAACAGACCCGGTCCTCGCCGATCGCGTCCAACATCTGCAGGCCGTGCGGGTCGTCGAAGAACACCGGGTACACGTGTTTGCGAAACACGTGGCTCGGGGGTTCCAGCACCTTGTCGCCGACACCACCCCACCCCCGGTTCTCTTCCCACACCTTGTCGGCCCGGTCCATCACATAGGGGATCCAGCCGATCTGGCCTTCGGCATAGGAAACCTCGAGCCCGGGGAAGCGGACGAAGACACCGGACATGATCCAATCGATCATGCTCAGCGCGGAGTTCACGAAGGTGAGGGTCGATCCGACGAGTGCCGGCGCATCCGCCGACGTCGAGGGCATCTTCGATGAGGAACCGATGTGCATGTGGATCGCGAAGTGGTGTTCCTCGCAGGCACGGAAGAACGGGTCCCAGTGGTCGGTGTGCACGCTCGGGAGCCCGAGGTACGGAGGGATCTCGGTGAAGCACACGTTGCGCGCACCCTTGTCGGCGGTGCGCGCGATCTCGGCCGCTGCCAGCTCGGGATCCCACAACGGGATGATGACGAGCGGCACGAGCCGATCGGGCGCGGCCCCGCACCATTCCTCGATGAGCCAGTCGTTGTAGGCGCGGACACACAGCAGCGCGAGCTGCAGGTCCTTCGCCTCCTTGAAGGTCTGACCGCAGAACCGCGGGAAGGTCGGGTACATGGCCTGCACCTCGGTCCAGTTGGCGTCCATGTCGGCGAGACGGTCGGCGACGCGGTACGAACCCGGACGCATCTCCGAATAGGTGACGCCGCGCATCGTGACGTCGGCACGGTCCACACCCACCGCGGAATCCACCCGCACGAGCGGACGGACGAGATCCTCGTACAACCACCAGTCCGCGAGCGGCCCGTCGTCGCCCTCGTCACCGATGATCGCGGTGAACTTGCCGCCGACGAACGAGATCTCCTTCGCGGGTCGTCGCACGATGCGGGGCCCGACGTCGGCGTATCTCGCCGGAAGCCGATCGGCCCACACGCCGGGCGGCTCGACCACGTGGTCGTCGACCGAGACGATCTTGGGGATATCCGTCATGGCAGCACCCTACCTGCTGTTTCGGCGCAAAACTGAAACTTGTTCCATTTTTGTCGGGAGTCGCGGTCGACCGCCGCCGACCCCGCTAGCGGAAGGGTGGAGGAGGCGGCGGCGGGTAGCCTCCCGGCGACGGCGGGGCGTGGCCGGCGGGGGGTGGTCCGTAGCCGCCGGTCGGCGGACCCGACGCCGGGAAGGGAGCCGGGGACGCATCCTGTGGCGGCGCGTACCCACCCGCGGGAGGCACCGCGGCGCCGACACCCGTGGGAGGCGGCGGCCCGCCGAAGGGCTCGGGCGACGTCGGTGCGGTGGCGGGCATCGCCCGCCTGGGGCCGACCATCGCGAGGGCGCCGAGGAGCACCGCGGCCCCGCCGGCGATGACCAGGATCAGGCCGATGCCTGGCGCGGCGATCTCGACGCCGGAGACGTTCGCTGCCGACAGGTCGTCGGGGAGCCGCTGGAGGATGTCATAGGTGTCGTACGCGCCGATGGCGATCAGGACGATGCCGGCGAGCGCCACGATGATTCGCATCGGGCCACGCAGCATCCCTCCCAAGACGACGAACGCGGCGACGACCGCGACCGCGCCGACCGCTGCGGCGATCTTCGCGTCGTCGGAGAGGTTCCAACCGTTCAGGGTGACGGCACCCGCCCAGTCCGGCGTGATCTTCATCCACTCGAGGAAGGAGCCGACGATCGCGGCGGCCCCACCGATCAAGGCCAGAACCGCGCCGATCCTGCCGCCACCGGCCGCAGGCCCTGCCGCCACGGGGGGCGCGACCCGGGTCGGTGCCGGTGTCGGGGGCGCGTAGGGAGGTGGGACCGGTCCGGGTGGCGCCGCGACAGGCGGCGCCGGGAGCGGGGCTTCGGGTGGCGGTGACCACACCGTGGTCGGGTCCGCGACGATCGTGTGGTCCGCCCGCGTCGGTTCGTCCGTCGGGTCGGGTGGGGCCGCCGCGGTCGCACCCGCCGGGGCCGCGGACGTCGGTGGCTCGTGGGTGCGCTCCACCGGCACGGTCGGCGAGTCGGGGGCGATCGTCGCCGCAGGTGACACCGGCGGCGACGACGGCGCCTCGGTCAGGTCACGACTGCCGCACTGGGTGCAGAACACCGCGGCCGCGGGAACTTCAGCTCCACAGTTCGCACACACTTTGTCGGCCATGGGGTGGCTCCTCGCAGGGTCGTCGAGAACTCGCGTCGTCCATCGTGCCAGATCCACCCACCGGGGCCCTGCCGATCAGCGCGCCCGCGGTCCGGGCACGTTGCGAAACCCGAACGGTTCGCTGGTCCGACCGGGAACCACGAACCAGCACTCACCGGTGCCGTCGCTCTCCGCGATCGCCATGAACGTGGCGATCACGTCGTCGACCTCGAGGATCGGAAACTTCGTGTCGACCAGGAACTGGCGGATGTCGGTGATGATGTCGGTGTCCGCGAACGACGGGCACAACGCGTTGATCCTGACGCCGGCGTCGGCGTAGGCGCCGGCCAGGGAACGTACGAGCGACACGACCGCCGACTTGTTCGCGCCGTAGATCGGATCGAAGGGAACCGGGGTCAACCCGGCCATCGAGGCCGTCGCGATGATCTGCCCGGAACCCTGTGCGACCAGGGTGTCGATCGTCGCCTGCACCCCGAACACCACGCCGTCGAAATTGACCGCCATGGCCCGCCGGTAGGCGTCGAGGTCGAAACCGGACCCGAAACCGGTACGGCTGGGGATCCCGGCGTTCAGGTGGACGAGATCGATCTTCCCGTAGGTGTCGAGTGCCGTCTGGGCGAGGGCACGGTTCGCGTCGAGATCCCTGACGTCGGTCTCGACGAAGATCCCGCCGAGCTCGTCGGCCACGGCGCGCCCGCCGGCCACGTCGAGATCGGCGAGCACCACCTGCGCGCCCGAGGAGGCGAGCCTGCGGGCAACGGCCGCGCCGATCCCGTTCGCGGCGCCGGTGATCACCGCGACGCTGCCTTCGAATCCTCTGGCGTCCATCAGGTCTTCCGATCGGTCGAGTTCACGTCGAGCCGGCCTGGGCGAACCGGTCTTCGCGGATCACCCAGGCAGGCTCCTTCGAGGCGGCGACCGGAATCGAACCGGTGTACAGGGCTTTGCAGGCCCTTGCCTAAGCCACTCGGCCACGCCGCCAGGTGGACGTCTCACACTACCGACCCGACCGACCGTCGACGGCACCGGCGCGGTTCAGGCGGGGGGCCACACCTCGGCCTGGGCGACCAGATCGGCGCGGAAGTCGGGGTGGGCGATCTGCGCGAGGGCGAGCGCCCGCTCGCGCACGGTGCGTCCGCGGAGTTCGGCCACGCCGTATTCGGTGATCACCACGTCGAGTTGATGACGCGGCGTCGTGATGATCGTGCCGGCGTCGAAGCGCGCGGTGATCCGTGACCGGAGCCGCCCGTCGACCGTCGACGTGGACCGCAGGCAGATCAACGAGCGGTCCTCCAACTGGAGTCCCGACGAGGCCACGAAATCCTCGTGCCCGCCGATCCCGGAGAACTGCCTGCCGTCGAGGGTGTCGGCGACGGCCTGTCCGGCGAGATCGACGGCGAGTGCGCCGTTGATCGACACCATGTCGACGTTCGCGCTGATCGTGTCGGGCGCATTCACGACGTCGACCGGGAGGAAGCGGACGTCCGGATTGTCCGCGAGCCACTCGTAGAGTTCGGGCTCCCCGAGCGCGAACGTGGTCACCGAGAAACCGGTGAAGATCCCCTTGCCCCTGTTGGTGACCTTTCCTGCCTGGTGCAGCCGCATCAGTCCGGTCGTGAACATCTCCGAATGGATGCCGTATCCGCCGCCGTCGCGCTCGGCCAACAACGACACGACCGTGCCCGGGATGCCGCCGATTCCGGTCTGCAGGGTGGCCCCGTCGCGCACGAAGTGGGCGACGTGAGCAGCGATGGTGTGGTCGACGTCGCTTGCCGGTGGGTCCATCAGGGCGAAGGGGCGGGCAGCGGATTCGACCAGCACGTCGATGTCGTCGACGTGCAACCGATGGGGATGGTCGGGCAGCAGCCCGCGGGTGCGCGGGAAGTGCGGGCTCACCTCGACGATCAGGACCCGATCGGGGTCCCGCGCGGCGCGGTTGAGCTCACCGACCGTCGCGCCGGCGTGCAGCGACAGCGAGCAGTAGCCGTCGTCGTCGGGTGGGGCGGCACTGGTTGCCATCACCCGCGGCGCGACCGCCTCGAGCACCGGTGCGAACCGACGGAAGTCGGCGGGGACGAACTCGACCGGGCCACCCGCATCGGCGAGCATCCGTTCGATCGGGCCGTAGAAACCACTGACGTAACGCACGCCGGGCCGGTCGAAGAGCTCGTAGAAGTCGGTGAGGAGCGCGCCGGTCACCACGAGTTGGTCGAAGGACGCCCGTGCTCCCAGGGCATGGAGGAACGCGTTCGGGTGACCTGGCCCGAGCGGGATCCCCAGCACGTCACGGTCGCGGACCAGCGCGGCCGCAGCCGCCGCGTCGAGGGTCCTCGTCACCGCGTCGTGCCCGACGTCGAGGCCCGGTGGCGCTCGTGGACCACCGCGAGGAACCGCTCGACCGCATCGACCGCATACAGACTGCGTGGCGAGGCGAACACGTCGAAGGCGTGCTGCGCTCCGGGAAGCTCCGCGTACACGACGGGTTCGGGTGACGCCTCGCGCAACATCGCCACGAACGATCGGGCCTGCTCGACCGGTACGAGGCAGTCGTTGGTGCCGTGGAGCACCATGAAGGGCGGAGCATCGTGATCGACCCAGCTCATCGGCGACGCGTGGTCCCACACCCCCGGGTCGTCGGTGCGTGACACGCCCATCACCATTCTGGTGAGCAGGTCGTCCATGTCGGCGCGGCCGGTGTCGTCACGGTTGGTGAAGTCGTACACGCCGTAGAAGGGCACCGCGCACGCCACCGAGGTGTCGACCTCTTCGAACCCGGGTTGGAACTCCTTCTCGTTCGCGGTGAGCGCGGCGAGCGCACACAGGTGCCCGCCGGCCGATCCGCCGGTGATGGCGACGAAATCCGGGTCGCCGCCGTACTCGGCGATGTGCGTCTTGATCCAGCCCAGCGCCCGTTTGACGTCCACGATGTGCGCGGGCCACTTGGCGCGGGGGCTCAGCCGGTAGTTGATCGACACGCACACCCAACCGTGGCCCGCCAGGCGCTCCATGAGGGGCATGCCCTGTTGGTCCTTGTTGCCGATGATCCACGCTCCGCCGTGCACCTGCAGCAGCACCGGCGCCTGGTCGCCGGGCCGCAGGTCGGGGCTGCGCCAGACGTCGAGTTGATTGCGCCGGCCGAACTCCCCGTAGGACCGGGTGGGGTCGTGCACCCACCGGCGGCGGGGGTAGTCGGTCGGGCCGAGCAGCAATTTGCGCCGCCGCACGGCGGGCAGCAGCCCCGGGGGAACGGTGACCGCCGCGACCTCGTCGCCGAGGCCGTCGGCGAGTGCGTGGTCGTAGACGGCCTCCGATGCCATGCCCTGCGCCCACAGTCGGTACAGGCCGTACCACGATGCCGCGTCGACCACGAGGCCGATGCGACCGGCCCGACTGCGCAGTGCGCCGCGGCGAATGTGCAACCCGGTCGCCAGCACCTGCCAGGCGAGAGCGTGCAGCGGCAGTTCACTCGTCAACCACGACGGAAAGAACGTCACGACACCGGTGCGGCCCTCACGGGACAGGGGGCGGTGGCCGTTCACCGTGTTGAGGGCACCGAGCAACGCCCGGTTGAGGAACGTGCTGCCCGCCAAGGCGTGATCGCGCCGCTCGTCCCGCGGCGTCACCCGCTCGGATCGTTCGGCCCGCTCAGGCCGGCTCCGAGCCCGTCGACCCCGGCCCCGACGACTTTGGCCCCGACGACTCCGGTCAGTCGGCGGCAGGGGCGGCATCGGCCATCTCACGGAGTCGGTTCTTGGCGACCTTACCGATCGTCGCCTCGGGGAAGGCGTCGACCACGTACACCGCACGGGGCACCTTGAAGCCCGAGAGGTTCGCCGCGCAATGGTCGATGATCCGCGCCGACAGCTCGTCGTCGGTCCCTTCCGCGAACGGACCACGGATCACGAAGGCGACGGGCACCATGTCGAGCATCTCATGGGACTTCGCGACCACGGCGATGTCGTCGAGCCCGGGGACCTGACGGATGACGTCCTCGACCTCGCGGGCCGACACGTTCTCGCCCCCGACCTTGAGCGCGTCGGAGTCACGGTCGCAGTAGAAGAAGTTGCCGTGTTCGCCCATCCGCACCCGGTCGCCGGTCCGCAGCCAGCCGTCGTCGGTGAAGGCCGCGGCATTCGCCTCGGGATTGTCGAAGTACTCGAGGAACAGCTGGATCCCCCGTGTGCCCCGCACCCACAGTTCACCGATTTCGCCGTCTTCGACCTGCTCGGCCGTGTCGGGATCGACGATCGCGAACTCGTATCCGGGGGTCGGTTTGCCCATCGACAGGTCGGGGTACGGCTCGTGCGGCCGGGTCTGGGTGGCGTGGGTGACCGTTTCGGTCATGCCCCACGAGGCGACGACCCGCATCTTCAACCAGTCCTCGAGCACGGGCATCACGAGCCCGAATGCCCCGACCTTGACGGTGTGGGCAGGCACCGGTTGATCCGCCACCGCCTTGAACACGAACGGGATCAGCGAGAGGTGGGTGACCGAGTGCTTGGCGATGACCTCCCAGAACCGGCTCGCCGAGAACTTGGGCTGGAGCACCACGGTGCCGCCCACCCCCAGGGTCGTCCAGATCGACCAGCTCTGGGCGTTCACATGGAAGAACGGCAGATAGATCAGATAGACGTCGTCGGGCCCCATGTCGACGTTGATCGGGCCCTGCCGTGCAGCCCAGAGCGCGTTGCCATGGGTGTGCACGACCGCCTTGGGCCGTGACGTCGTGCCCGAGGTGAACAGGATGCCGGCCGGGGTGAGCGTGTCGAGCTCGACGTCGGGAAGTGTCGATGGATCGCCGGTCAGCGCGGCGAAGCTCTCGTGTCCGTGCGCCAGTTCCTCGTCGGTGGCGGCCTCGCCGGAATTGTCCGGCGTGACCACCGTGAATCGCATCGGACCACACGCCTCGTCGACGAGCGCAGCGTACTGCGGCTGGGTGACCACACCCACGGCGCGGCTGTGCGAGGCGAAGTAGGCGACTTCTGCGGCGACGCTCTTGGTGTTGGTCGTGACGCCGACTGCTCCGAGGCGGGCGCAGGCGTACCAGGTGATCACCGCCTCGGGGCAGTTGTCCGCGTGGATCAGCACCTTGTCACCCTTGGTGACCCCCCGCGCGGCCAGCCCGCCGGCGACCCGGTCGACGTCGTCGACGAACCGGGCGTAGGTCCAGGTCTCGTCGACTCCCGAACGGGGTTCCCAGATCAGGAACGGGTGGTCGGGTCGCGTCCCGGCCCACCGCCTGAGCATCCAGTCGATGTCCTGACCGACGAACTGGAACCTGTCGACTGCTGACTGATCCATCAGGCGAGCCCCTTCTCGGATGTGCGGTGGGACTCCATCATGGCCGATCCGGCCGACCTGATCTGACGTGGCGTCAGATCTCTCGGGTCAGTCGTCGGGGTCGTCCGACGCCCACCAACGCCTCAGCCAGCACCGGCCGATCACCACATCGAGTACGAGCGCGAAGACCGCGAACCATCCCAGGGGCGCGATCCGGGTGAACCACGACGGCCACCCGAAGCGCAGGTAGGTGTTGCGGAAGGCGACGAAGCCGACCATGTAGGCCGTCACCAGCAGCATGCACGCCGGTGCACCGAGGCTGAGCAACGGACGTGCCTTGCGGACCCTGAGGCACACGAACGCCACGACGCCGATGATCGGCGCCGCCCACCACGCGGCCACGATCCCCGCGACGAGCGCCGCGACCAGCGAGACGCCGACCGCGACCTTCGCCTTGGGGGCTGCGCCGCGGTACTCCATCGCCTGACGCCAGTCGAACGGCAGCGGCACACTGTCGCCGATCCGGCCGGTGCGTACGGGCGGGCCCTCGTCGGCGAGTGGCACCATCCGTCGGCGGAACACGGGACGAAGTGCCAGGACCAGACACAGCACCATCGCCAGCGCCGAGATCGCGATGGCGATCCACAC
The DNA here is from genome assembly GCA_040255345.1 of Actinomycetota bacterium. Lineage (GTDB taxonomy): Bacteria > Actinomycetota > Acidimicrobiia > Acidimicrobiales > Iamiaceae > JAFDWI01. Next base: position 34,104 of record JBDZUV010000011.1, read on the forward strand.
GACCCGCTGGGGCGTCCAGGTGAGGGTGATGTGCATGGTGCCGCTCGACGACGGCTGCAGTTCCCAACCGTTCGACAGGCCGTTCACCAGCACCGACTTCCCGACGTCCTTCCCGTCGACGGTCGCGTGCCACCCGTCGCTCTGGGATTGCGCGAGCACGAGCCAGAACTTCTCGTCGGCCCCCGTGACGGTCAGGTCGAACGACGTCCGACCCTGGTCGTTCACCGTCACCCGTGGGCCCCGAGTGTCCGCACGCGCCACCATCGGGCCGGTGGCATGGTCCGCAGCGCCGCCGGCCGCGGACCGCAGCACGAGCTGGTCGACGTTGATGCCCGTGACGCTGCCGGCGGCCGTGAACAGATTGTGTCGCCCGGGTCCCATCTCGATGCCGGTCCGGGCCGCCGCACCGCACTGGCTGACCTTCAGGTCGCCGCCGGCCAGGGCATCGCCCACGGTCCCATCGACGTGCAGATCCACCGCCTTGTCATCGACCTGCGCGAGTTCCGAACTGCAGCCGACGGGCAGCGGCATATCGGCCGCGGGCTCTTCGACCTGCAGGCCGGGGACTCCCCACTCGGCGATCGAGACGGGCATGGCCACCGGGCTGTCGGAGTACCAGTCGTTGGTGAGTTGCTTGCGTTGGCCGGCGATCGTGAAGCGGACCTTGGACCCCGTCATGGTCCGCGGCAACGCGACGCGCACCTTGGTGACCGTCCCCAGGGTCTTCGACTGGGTCAGTTCGGGGAGCTTCACCACGACCGAGTCGTCACCGGTGGCGACCTTCAAGCGGGTCGGCACAGAATGATGCTCGTCGGTCACCACGGCGAGGTCGAGATGGTCGAACTCGAGCGGCTTCGCGCTCTGGTACTGAGCCCAGTCTCCGACCGAGGCCTGGAACCCCGTGGTCCACCACGTTCCCGGTTTCCCGTCGATGGCCGCGGTGGCACGTTGTGCGGCCGAACCGGTCAGGTGCCGTTTCTCGGTCACCGACACACCACCGTGCTCGGCATCGGGCATTCCCAGCGTGCGGTCGATCACTCCCGCGGTCGCGCGCGGATCGAGATGCGCGGTCCCCGAGAACGCGAACGACCGCGTCGTCGGCAGGGTCCAGGTGCGCGACAGTGACGGCTCCGGGTCGACGCGCAGGGCGTTGTAGGCGTTGATCCGATCCCGGGTCAGCACCAGTGCCAGCGGGTTCTGCAGCGATCGCGCACCGGCGTTGGTGAGCAGGTCGGTGGGCAGGCGGATGTACTCGACCGCCCGCGGCGTCTGGGGGCCGAAGGTGACGTTCGCCAACCCGACCGAAGATGCGGTCTGGTAGATGTACTGGTGCCCGACGTTGTCGCCGATGATCTTCAGCGTGGCCGAGTGGAAGGTCTGTGAGGGGAAGGTGAACGTCTGACCGGGCTCCTTCTTGGATTCGTCGGTCAGGTCCAGGGTGGTGGAGAACCCGTTGTCGAGGGTGAGTTCGATCTTGGTGATCCAACGGTTCGGGCGCCCGATCTGCGGCTGCAACAAGTTGATGCTCCCGCTGGTGAGACCGTCGGGAAACGTCAGTTTGAGTCGCTCACCCTTGACCGGCCCGAACGCGGCGGTCGTCCAGGCGGAGTTGAGGTTGTCTTCGCCACCGAAGGCATCGACCGCATAGACCGCGCGGCTGTCCGGAGTGAAGGTGACGGGGTTGCCGTAACTGGACGCCTCCGCGATGACGCCGCCTTCCTGCAGGGTCACCGTGCGGGCGGCGTCACCGTCGTCGGCACCGGCGTCGTCGAACACGTCGATCCGCTTGTTCGACGGATCATCGACGAGGGGCACCTGGCCGGGCATCTCGGTCTCGCCGAACGTGTCCTGGATCGTGCCCCAACGCTGGCCGCGCCGCCGGTTGGTGTCGGTCAGAATGAGCGACGCCCCGGGGAGTTGCCCCCGAAGTGCGGCGGGATCGTCGGCCATCGAGCCGGTGTAGCGGACCAGTTCGTGCCCGGTGAGCAGTCCGGCGCCCGACGCGTTCACCAACCCACTACCGTCGCCGGCGAGCAACACCGGATGGGACGCGGCCGTGGTCTTCACGATGCGCGGCGCATCTTTCACCGGCACCACGGCGAGGCGGGGCACGTCGGGTATCGGCCCCATTCCCAGGGTCGCTTCGTCGAGCATCGGGTAGTGCGACGACGCATGTTGGGGTTGGAGCCCCCCGAACACCTCCGGTTCGCCCAGGCCGGGGGCCTGGCGCAGGATGTTCCAGACCTGATTCGGCCGCACGGTGCCATAGCGGGTCCATGCGAGATCGTCGGCACGGACGAACAGGTCACCGACCGAGAGGAACCGGGCCATGGGCGCGACCGACGTGGGCTGCAGCACGTTCTGTTGGAGCGGGTCGTCGGCGGCGTCGAGGAAGTTGGCGGTCGGGTACGTGCCGTAGGGCACCTGCTCGCGGGCGACGAACGGCCTCGAGGTGAGGCCCGGGAGGATCGGATCCACCGACGAGACCATCTTCCCGTCCCACTGGTACGACGCGAAGTTCGAACCCGGAATCGCCCAGACACGCGAGTCGTGATCGCCGGCGTCGACCGCCGCGGCGGCCTCTTTCCAGTAGTCGGGAATGGTAGAGGGTCGTGAGATCCCCTTCGTGATGAACCAGCCCGTGAACAGCGCCGGCTGATTCAACAGCACGAGCACGGCGATCAGCGCGCTGAGTCGGAACACCCGGCGGTCCAGGCCGCGGATCCGCTTCATGGGCACGGGGATGCCGCGTCGACGCGTCACCTCGTGCAGGGCGGTGACCCCCGCGCCGAGCAGCACGGCCAACCCCAGGGCGACGAGCGGCGTCGCGCGGGGCATCGACCGCATCGCGCTCCCCGCTTGTGAGGACGACACGAACCATTTGAAGAACGAGCCCACCGCGGAGGGATCGCGCCACGGGTAGGCGCCGACGGCGAGGACCATCCCGATGCCGACGAGTGCGACGAAGAAGACACGCTCGCGGAAGCGGGCGAACGCCGCAGCGAACAGGCTCAACGTCGGGATGAAGAAGCTCAGTCCGAGCAGCCAGACCGCTTCGGTGTAGTACCTGGCCGCGTCGACGATGGGCACGAGCTTGTCGCTGCCGTAGAAGTACCAGTAGCCGAGCCCGCGGAGAATCTCGGTCGGGCTCGAGGCCTGTGCGACCGTCCGTGCGGTCTCCGAGTACTCGAGCACGTTGATGCCGTAGCGACTCTGCGCCCACAGCCCCGACATCCACCACAGCGACGCGACGAACGTCAGCGTGCCGATTCGTCCGATCACCTTGAACGCGGCGCGCAGGGTGATCTCCCGGCTGATCCACACGGCGAACGGCAACCACAGCAAGGACGCGAAGATCGAGAACACCAACGAAGACGCGTTGACACTTCCGGTCAACTGGATGGTGATCGCGTACAGCGCCGGATAACGCCACCCCCGGTCCCGCACCGCCAACATGACGAAGGCGAGCAACCAGGGCAGACCCGTCCACGGCAGGGCGATGACCGTGAACGCCGACGCATAGTTCAAGAAATACGGCGTGAACATGTACGCGAGGGCAGCGATGATCACCCCGGGCCCGTGCCAACGCAGAGCCCGCAACAGATAGACGACTCCCGCTCCCGCGAAGAACACCACCGTCGACAGCCAGATCCGTTGGCCGATCCACACCGGAATGCCCAGCGCGTCGATCAGCCAGTAGTAGGGAGCCACCGGGACCAGATAGCCGACGCCCTGGTGGGGCACCGTCCCGGCGAACGTGCCCGGATCCCACAGGTACGGTGAGCCCGCGAGCATCCTGGCCGGATCGAGATACAGGTACACCTTGTTGTCCGCGGACACCACGCCGCGCTGCACCAGCAATGGCGGGATGTAGGCGAGCGCCGCGAGCACCAGATAGATCGAGCGACCTCCGAACCACGATGACAGGCGCCGACGCATTCGTCCGTCCGGACTCACCGCCACCGACCCGTCCGTCCCCGGTTGCCCCAGCCGGCCGCCTCGTCGGCGAGCGCCGAGAAGATCCCGACCGCCGTGCGGTTCCACGAGAATCGACTCGAGTGGCTGATCGCACCCTCGACGAGCTTCTGCCAGTAGGCGTCGTCGAGGCAGACCCGGGCGAGCGCATCGGCGAGATGGTGTTCGTCGTCGACGAGGATCCCACTGAACCCGTCGGCGACCGTGTCGATGTGACCCACCACGCGGGTCGCCACCGACGGCGTGCCGCACGCGGCGGCCTCGGTCAGCGTCAGCCCCCAGCCCTCCCGGACCGATGCCGACGCGACCGCCCGGGCACGCTGGTAGTGCTCCAGCAACGCTTCGTTGCTGACGTGCCGTGTCAGCCGGATCCAGTCCTGGGCACCCAAACGTTGGATCTGGGTCTCGATGCGCTCCCGCTCATAACCGTCACCGACGATCGTGAGCGTCAGGTCGGGCACCGACCGACGTGCCTCGGCCGCGCTGCGGACGAGCATGTCGAAACGCTTCACCGGCACCAGGCGGCCGACGGCGAGAATCTCGTGGCGTCGTGGAGCGGTCGGATCGGCACCGGGCACGAACCGCGACCCGATGCCGTTGTGCACCACCTGGACCCGATCGCGGCGCAACCCGAGGCGCTCGATGATGTCGTCCCGGGACGATTCCGACGGCGTCACCACGAGGGTGTCCCGGTAGAACGGCGGTGCCCACTTCTCCTCGATGCGGTTGCCCAGTCTGGCCAGCATCGGGGGCAGCGCCATCCGCCACATCTCGGCGTGCACATGGTGGATCACGACGATCTTGGGGCTGCGGGTCCACACCGGCGACAGGAAGGGCACGCCGTTCCAGATCTCCACGACGGCATCTCGGGGACCGTGACTCCGGGTGATCTCCGCGAGCGCGGCCCGGGGGAACACGAGGTAGCGACCCGCCTTGCGGACGACCTCGTAGCCGTCTCGGGTGGCGACCCGGGGCCGCCCCACGGCGTAGGAGGTCCGCATGAGCACCTCGAGGCCGGCTTCGGTCCAGACCTTGGCGATCTCGTGTGCGTGGACCTCGGAGCCACCGGCTTCCGGGTCGTCGTAGTCACGCCAGGCGAGCATGTGCACGCGACGGATCCCGACTTCGGTCGCCCGCCGTGCCACCTCGGCGACCGCTTGCTCTCGTGTGGTTTCAGGCAAGGCGTCTGCCTCGGTCTCGACGTCGGGTTGCACGGAATCGAAAGGAGCGGACTCGACAGGTACGGACAAGATCCGACATGGGCTCCCGACCTGCGTCGAGGTCCGATGTGCGGGCTGGGAAACCGTAGCAGTACGACCGCGTGGAAACGGTCACGCAGGGTCTCCCTCTGCCTCCGTCCGCCGAGCCTGCGGCACGGGGCGCGGCTCGGGACGCCGCGGCCCACGCACCGGCGGGAGCCGGACGAGTGGACGTTCCGCGATCCACCAGGCGGCCGTCGAGACGAGGCCGAGGATCACGAAGGCCCCGAACGTACGGACGTACGGGTCGATACTGCGATCGACCCACCGATTGAGGTTGACGAACACGAACATGTGCCAGATGTAGATCGTGTAGGAAAGCCGCCCGAGCACCCGCGCGATCCGGCCCGAGAACACCCGCCAGATCGGGCTTCCATCGCGCATGGCCTCTCCGACGATCACCGCACCGAGAACCGAAACCAGCGTGAAGCCGAACCAGAATGAGAAGTCAGACAGCGCGGGGTTGAACGCCATGATGAAAACCGTGAAGATGAGCGCAACGGGTATCCAGCTTCGCTTGAAAAGAGTGACGGGCATCAAGCCCTTACTCCAGATCAAGTACAGGGCGGCGCCAATCAGAAATGCGCCAGCACTGTTCTCTGGTCTTTCGTAGACGCCCGCCTGCGCGATCAGCGCATCGAAACTGCCGCGATCGGGTCGCCGGTAGTAGAGAAAGTAGTACTCGACGAGGCGCAGAATCTGCAGACCGACGAAAATCGCGAAGATGACTCCCAACATCTTGCGGAGGTTGGTCGTCGCGCGGAAGAGCAGGATCAGCAGCAGCGGCAGGATCAGGTAGAGCTGCATGTCGACACCGAGACTCCACATCTGGACGGAATCGAAGCGCTCGGAGTAACCGAAGGTGGGCGCCAGGTTGATCGTCGACGTCAGCATCAGTACCGCGGACTCGGTCACGCCGAGGATCCGCGCCCCTGGTTGGGTGAACAGCGGTTCGCCCACCGACACGTTCAGGATGAAGTACACCACGACGAACAAGATCACGGGCGTGTAGAGGCGCTTGAGCCGCCGCCAGACGAATGAACGGTATTGAACCGACCCGGTTCTCTGAATGTTCTTGACGATTATCGACGTGATCAGGAACCCAGACAGCAGGAAGAAGAGGGACATGACGCCCAGGCCCTCGACGGGGAAGAAGATGACCTTTGCGGTGAAATATTGCTGACTGTGTGCGAGTACGACCAAGAGCAACAGAATCGCGCGGAGCCCTTCGAGTGCCGGCTGATATCCGAGTCTCTGGTCTGTGTCCGAAGGCGTTTCGGACGGACCGAAGTCCGCCTTGCCGAGCTTTTCAAAGTACAGACGAGCCGTCTCGCGTTGCGCGCTCATCGAAAACGGCATCGCACGAGCATAGCCAGGGTGCCGGCATGGGTGTCACGCCGCCTCGGGCAGCCCGGGGGCCTTCGTCGGTGCCCGCCGGCACAGTAGTGTTCCGAGGCTGTGACTCCCCCGACCGAGCACACGACCGATGCGGCGGAGCCGTCGCGCGCGACCCGCTCGCGCGAGAAGCACTTTCGGATCGGGCTCGCCCTCGTCGTCGTCGCCGCGCTGGTGACACGGGTTCAGAACGTCGCGCGCACCAAGGTGGGCGCCAAGCTCTACGGCGACGCCTTCGACTACTACATGCAGGGCAAGAGCCTCGCGGAAGGACACGGGTTCACCCAGACGCTCGCGACGTTCCGGATCAACACCGATCTGCCCAGCGGCACCCTCGTACCGACCGCGGCGCATCCGCCCGGGTTCACGGTCTTCCTCGCGTTCCTCCAGAAGATCGGGCTGACCACGCCGCTGCAGCAGCGCTATGCGCTGTGCGTGCTGGGAACGTTGTCGGTGGTGGTCATCGTCTTCGCCGCGCGTCGCATGTTCGGGCCCCGCAGCGCGCTGGTCGCCGGAGCCATCGCCGCGCTGTACCCGAATCTGTGGATCAGCGACGGACTCCTGATGGCCGAGAGTCTGTTCATCTTCGGTTTCGCGCTCGGCATCTTCGGCACGTACGCCTATCTCGCCGAGCGGCGGTGGCAGCCACTCGCGGTGGCCTCGGTCGGGTTCACCATCGCCATGTCGACCCGCCCCGAACAGGTGTTGTGCTTTCCCCTCATCATCCTGCCGGCCGTCCTCGGGCGAACGACGGCGTCGTGGCCCGTGCGACTGCGGCATCTCGGACTCGCGGCGGCGTTCCCACTGCTCGTGCTCGTGCCCTGGACCGCCTACAACGCCACACGCTTCGCCAAACCCGTGCTGTTCACGACCGGGTCGGGCCAGACCCTGCTCCAGGGCAACTGTCGCAACACCTACTCGGGTGAGC
>JBDZUV010000139.1:0-7934 GCA_040255345.1 Actinomycetota bacterium
CTCGGCGATCTGACCTGGGAGACGTCCTATTCGCTTCCGGGTGAGGGAGCACCGCCGCGTACCCGTGCGGATCTCACCCTGGCCTGGCCCACCTGGGCACAGACCTCGTACCGGAGTTGGTACATCGGAGAGGAACTCGCCGAGTTCCCGCGCATCGAGATCGAAGTCGTGTTCCGAGTGCAGCGCCTTGCCGGTCCACCTGACGCCCGTGCCGTGCTCGCGGCGCTTCCGGTCCGGAGCACGGCGATCGGTTCGGGCCACCTGGAGCGGACGGGTCCCAGTGTCGAGACGAGCTACGACGAGGATCTCGACAACGCCGAGTACGCGGTCGACGTCTCCTATGAGGGCACCTACGAACTCGACGAGGCCACCCTCACCGACGGGTCAGCGCTGGACGAGCACTTCGCGGCGATGGGCGGCTGGATCGCGGCGACTCTCGTCAGCCTCGGTGACGTCCATTTCGAGTTTCTGCCCCCCGAGGACGAACCCGCCCTCTGATCCGACTGTCGGGCCTTGCTCCGACCCGCACGCGAGCCGATTGCCCCAGGTCCGACGGAGCGCGTCGAAGACCAGGATGGGGGTGTCGTCGCCGCGTACCAGCTGAATGCAGCGCGACGAGCGACCACATGAGTCGATGACGTCCCGAAGTTCGGCCGGGGTGGTGGGCCGGTGTGGTGGCTCTCGGTGCGTGGGTCAGCCGGCCTTGGCTGCGGCTTCGGCCCGTCGTTCGGCGATGTCCTTGGACACGTCGAAGTCGAGGTATTCCTCGCCGGTGTCGGCGTTGTGTTCGAACTGGGTCACACCGAGCGAGTCGAACCGCTCACGCAGCCAGCCGCCGTTCGCGTCGAGCAGGCCCAGCTTCGAACAGTTGGGCACGATCTTCGAGAACAGGAGCTGCTGGAAGGGGTCCTCGTTCTTGTCGATCACCGAGAACACCTTGATCGCCTGCTTCGGGTCGACGCCCATCCGCTCCCACACCTCCTGCTGCAGGAACCGGTCACGCATCCGGACCGCCGCGTCGAACGCGAACTCCTGGCGCTCGGCCATCTCGGAGTCGCTGAGCTCCGCGTAGTACTCCTTGAGACTCAGCACCCCGAAGGCGACGTGGCGCGCTTCGTCGGACATCACGTACTTGAGGAGTTGTTTGAACAACGGCTCGGTCGTGGTCTGATACGCCATGCCGAAGGCGGCCAGTGCGAGCCCTTCGACCATGATCTGCATGCCCAGGTAGGTCATGTCCCAACGTGAATCGTTGATGATGTCGTCGAGCAGCGCCCGCAGGTGGAAGTTGATCGGGTAGTGCCCGTCCATCTTCTCGTCGAGGTACTTCGCGAACACCTCGACGTGGCGGGCTTCGTCCATGACCTGGGTGGCGGCGTAGTACTTCGCGTCGATCCACGGGACGGTCTCGACGATCTTCGCCGTGCAGATCAGGGCACCCTGTTCGCCGTGCATGAACTGGGAGAGGCTCCAGTTCTGCGATTCGATCTGCATCGTGAGCCATTCGGATTCGCCCCATTTGGCCATCGGCGTACCGCTCAGGTCGATCCCCAGCAACCCGAACACGTCGGCCCCCATCGTGCCCTGCTCCCGGGCGATCTTCTCCTGGTCGACCTCGATCGACCAGTCCAGGTCGGTCTCACCATTCCACTGGGAGTGCTTCGCCTTCTCGTACAGGCGGTTGAGTCGGGGGCGCTTCCCCTTCTCGTAGTCCCAGGTGAAGATGGAGTCGGCGTTGTTCTCCACGATGTGGATCGCCTCGTCGGTGTCCTCGTTGGTGAGCGCCAGAATGTCGTCGACTTCCTGGAGGGCCGGATCTTGGGCGGACGGGTCTTTCTCGGTGAGGCTCATGGCTTCGGTTCCCCTTTTTCGGTGGTGGGTTCGGATGTCGGCGCGTCCCCCAATGCGTCGACGAGACGGGAGATCAGGGCCTGCCAATCGGCGGGGTCGGGCAGGTCCAGATCGAGCGCGTCGACCAGCAGGAAGCCGAAGCCGACGGCGTGGCAGAACAACACCATCGAGGCGGTGTCGAGGACCCCTTCGATCCCGCCGTCGTCCTTGGCGGCTTCGATGATCTCGGTGAGACGGTCGCGACGTTCCATCACCCGGCCGCGGAGCACATCGGCGACCTCGGGATGCCGGCGGGCCGCGACGAAGGACTCCAGCAGCAACGACGAGCGGGCGGTCTCGTGGGCGCCGGCCTGGACCAGGCTCGCCCCGGCCGCGAGAAGGATGTCTTCCATCCGCCCCTTGAACTGGTGGTCGGCGAAGAGCGTCTCCAGCTCGTCGCCCGCGTGCGGGTCGATCGCCTCGACCAGCAGCTCCGCCTTGCCCGGGTAGCGCGCGTAGATCGCGCCCGTGGTGACCCCGGCCCGTCGGGCGATCTCGGCGACGCCCGCCTTGTCGTAGCCACGCTCGGCGAACACCTCGGCCGCGGCCTCCAGCAGGCGCTCGCCCAACTCGTCGGCCTCGGGCGCCGACGCGCCGAGCCCATCGTCAGGTGCCGGTCGTGCCGGTGTGGTCGCTTCGCCGACGACGGCAGACGCGTCCGTCATGGTCACGATCATCATGATAACGACTATTATCGACGCTCGCAAGCGACCGGCGGCCGGGCCGGAAGGGGCCGATGCCCGGTGCCGGATGCACACCTGGCGACGGGTGAGGCCCGCTCAGTCGGCGTCGGGAACGAGCAGGTCGGCCAGTGGCACGAGCGGCCTGGCCCCGACGTGGGTGATGACCTCGGCCGCGGCCAGCGAGCCGATCGCCGCGCAGCGGGTGAAGGGCAGATCACGGGTGTAGCCGTACAGGAATCCCGCGGCGTACAGGTCTCCCGCACCGGTCGTGTCGACCACCTCGTCGACGGGGCTGGCCGGCACGTCGAACCGCTCGCCCCCGGCGAACACGATCGACCCCTGTCCACTGCGGGTGACCACCCAGGTCGTCGGGTGGGCCCGGGCCTGCTCGACGGCCTCGTCGAGGTCGTCCACCTCGAACAGCGAACACAGCTCGTGCTGGTTGGCGAACACCAGGTCGATCCGTTCGTCGATCAGCTCGACGAACTCGGCGCGGAACCGGTCCACGCAGAACGGGTCCGACAGCGTGAACGCGGTGCGCCGCCCGACTTCGTGGGCGATGTCGAAGGCGCGCATCAACGCCTCTTTCGCCGGCGGTGCGTCCCACAGGTAGCCCTCGGCGTACAGCACGGCCGCGGCGCGGACCAGGTCGGCATCGACGTCGTCGGCCTCGAGCGTGCCGGCCGCACCCAGATAGGTGCACATGGTCCGTTCGGCGTCGGGGGTGACCATCACCAGACAACGGGCCGTGGCCGGCCCCTCATCGGCCATCGTGGTCGACGAGGTGACGCCGACCGCGGTGATGTCGTGGGCGAACACCTTGCCCAGTTGATCGTTGCGGACCTTGCCGATGAAGCCGGCACGCCCACCCAGCGACGCCAACCCGGCCGCCGTGTTCGCCGCGGACCCGCCCGACGCCTCGATGGCCGCCGACAGGTCCGCGTACAACGCATCCGAGGTGGCCAGATCGACCAGCTCCATCGATCCCTTGACGAGGCCGTGATCGTCGAGGAACGCGTCGGTCGTCCTGGCGAGCACGTCGACGATGGCGCTCCCCATCGCGACGACGTCGAGGGTGGGATCGGAACCGGTGGCGTGGGTGGTCATAGAGTCCGACAGGCTACCCGCGGGCCCCGGCCCGCCCTGTTGCTACCACACGGCCCGGCCGTAGCCGCTCACCGATGGCCAGATGGGGTCCACGCGCACGCGCGCCCCGGTGAAGGGCGCGTCGAGCATCAGCCCACCGCCGATGTAGATGCCGACGTGGTAGGCGGGAGTGCCGAAGAACACGAGGTCGCCCGGTTGTGCGTCCTTCGCGTCGACCGGGGTGGCCCAGAGTTGCTGGCTCTGGGACACCCGGGGAATCCGCCGGTTGCCCGCCGCCTGGAAGCCCCGCAGCATCAACCCGGAACAGTCGTACGCGTTCGGCCCGACCCCACCCCACAGGTACGGCTTGCCGATCTGGGCGACGATGAACTGCAGGGCGGTGACCGTCCGGGGATCGGCGCTCGCGGGCACCACGATCGTGCCGACCGGGCTGTCGACCGGCGTGGCTCCCTCGGGCAGTTCGACGTCGTCGGGGAGCCGGTCGAGGGTGCCCGGAGCCATGTCGGGCATCGACGCGAGCAGCAGCCGCAGCGCGGCCCGGTCACGGGCGAGCTGTTCCTTGGCGTCGGCGACCGCCCGGCGGGCGGCGCGCTCGTCGGCCCGGGCCTGTCGGAGCTCGGCCTGCGCCGACCGGTCCTTCGCCCGGGCGGCGGCGGCATCCGCTCCGGTCCGGCCCTGAGCATCCGCGGCCTCTGACACATGGCGGGTCGCATCCGCGATGGTCACCCTGACATAGGTGCGGTACGGCAGGACCATGCTGCCGTCGCTCGCTTCGGGCGCGTTCGCCGCGGTCTCGACCGAACCGAATCCGGCATAGGCATGCAACGCTGCGGCACGGAGGATCGAGCGGGTGTCCGCCAGGTGTCCGCGCGCGTCGATGTCGGCCGCGTTCACGGCTTCGTAGGTGCGCCGCACCGACGCGGCACGGGCGGCGACCTTCCGCGTCGCGGCGATCTGCTTCAGGTAGGTGACCTGGGACTTCGACAACTTCACCAGGTCGTCGTCGACGGTCAGTGCGGCGTGGAAGAGCGGATCGTCGGCCGCAGAGGGGATCAACGGCGCCGGAAGCGCCGAGAAACCCGACGACTCCGCGTCGATCGTCGCATCGTCGACCGGTGGCAGGGTGGTACCCGGCACCGTCGTCGTCGTGGTGGTCGGGGAGGTGGTCGACGTCGTCGACGGGGCCGGCCCGGTCGATGGGGTCGTGGCCGTGACCGGAGTCGTGGTCGTCGACGCGCCGGGAGCAGGGGTGGTGGTCGGGTCCCCGGGGTCGGGGGCCGCAGTCGCCGCGGGAACGACCCCGACCAACGCGAGGGCGGCCGCGGCCGCAATCGTGCCCCCAACTCGCCACAGTGGTCGTCGCAACGTCACGGACTCCTGTCGGCTCCAGATCTCCCGCCGGTCGCGAGACATCTGTCACACCGATGACGGCGCAAGGCTACCAACCTCCACGCGATCGGCAAGTTCGCAACGAAAACGTCGCATACGCCGGCCAACCGCCGACGCGGTTCGACCCTCCACCGCCGGCCGAATCGCCGGCGACCGGCGCAGGGAACCACGGCGGTACGATCAGGGGTTGCCTTCACCGATCGGCGACCAACGAGGAGCCCACGTGTCCGACCAGTCCGGTAGCAGCAACCCGCATCGCCTGCCCCGTACGGTGGTGCCGGCCCGGTACGACCTGACGCTCGAACCGGACCTCGATGCGGCGACCTTCACCGGCACGGTCGACATCGAGGTCGACCTGGTCGAACCCCTCGACGAGATCGTGCTGAACGCCGCCGAGTTGACGATCACCGAGGCGACCATCACCTTCCTCGACGGCACCTCCCATGAACTCGAGGTCACCTACGACCCCGAAGGCGAGCGGATCAGCTGCTTCAGCGTCGACGAACCCGCCCCCGCCGGCCCGGCGACCCTGTCGCTGGCGTTCACCGGCATCCTCAACGACAAGTTGCGCGGCTTCTACCGCTCGACCTTCACCGACGACGAAGGGGTCGTGCGCACCCTGGCCACGACCCAGTTCGAGTCGACCGACGCCCGGCGGGCATTCCCGTGCTTCGACGAACCCGACTTCAAGGCGATCTTCGCGATCCGACTCGTCGTGCCCGACGACCTGCTGGCGATCTCGAACGGTGCGGAGATCGACCGCGTCGACGCGGGTGAGGGAAAGGTGGCGGTCCGTTTTGCCGACACGATCCAGATGTCGACCTACCTGGTCGCGTTCGTGGTCGGGCCACTGGAGGCGACCGAGGTCGTCGACGCCGGTGGCGTGCCGCTGCGGGTCGTGCACCCACTCGGCAAGGCGGGCCTGACCGGCTTCGCGCTCGACATCGGCGCTTCGGCGCTGCGCACCTTCACCGACTACTACGGGATCGCCTACCCCGGTGACAAGGTCGATCTGGTGGCGATTCCGGACTTCGCGTTCGGTGCGATGGAGAACCTGGGGTGCATCACCTTCCGCGAGACCGCGCTGTTGGTCGACCCTGATGTCGCGACCCAACCCGAACTCGAACGGGTCGCCGACGTCGTGGCCCACGAACTCGCCCACATGTGGTTCGGCGACCTGGTGACGATGCGCTGGTGGAACGGCATCTGGTTGAACGAGGCGTTCGCCACGTTCATGGAGATGTTCGCGGTGGACCGCTTCCGTCCCGAGTGGCAGCGCTGGTCGACGTTCGCGCTCAGCCGGTCCGCGGCGTTCGATACCGACGCCCTGGCGGCGACCCGCCCGATCGAGTACCCGGTCGAGTCTCCCGCCGACGCGGAAGGCATGTTCGACATCCTCACCTACGAAAAGGGTGCCTCGGTCCTGCGGATGCTCGAACAGCATCTCGGCCCGGATCAGTTCCGTGACGGGATCCGCCACTACCTGTCGACCCATGCGTACGCCAACACCGAGACCGGCGACCTGTGGGACGCGTTGGCCGGCGCCACCGGTGCTCCGGTGCGGGAGATCGCCGAGAGCTGGATCTTCCAGGGCGGCCACCCGCTCGTCGAGGTGCACCGCGGTGCCGCGCCGAACGAGCTGGTGATCTCCCAACAGCTCTTCCGTTACCTGCCGGGGCCCGATGCCGCGACCTGGGTGGTACCGATCGGCATCCGCTGGGCGAGCTCCGACGGCGCGGTCCACGACCTCGACCTCAGACTGTCGGCAGCCTCGGAGACCGTGACGCTCGCCTCGGAACCGAACTGGGTGATCGCCAACCGGGGCGCCGCCGGTTTCTACCGCACCGCGTACGGAGCGGACCTGCGAGCCGCGCTGGCAGCGGTGGCCCTCGACGTCGCGGATGCCACCGAGCGCTACACGCTCGTCGACGACACGTGGGTTTCGGTCCTCGCCGGATCGACGCCCGTGTCGGGCATCATCGAGCTGATCAGCGGGCTCACGGCCGAAGACGACCTGGCCGTGTGGCGACGCATCGGCGGGGTGCTGGCGAACCTGCACCGCGTCGCGGTGGGCGATGCCGCCGCCACCGAGGCCGTCGCCGGCTTCGTCCGGAACGTGGTCGGCCCGCTCCTCGAGCGCCTGGGCGACGCCGCCGCTCCCGGAGAGGACGATCGGGTGACGAACCTGCGGGCCACGGCGTTCGAACTGCTCGGCTCCTACGGAGACGTCGACACGGTGCGCACCCGAGCCGAAGCGATCGTCGACCGTGCGATCTCGGGCACCGCCGGGGAAGGCGACGACCCGTCGTTGACCGATGCGGCGGTGCGCGTCGTCGCCGAAGGGCTCGACGACGCCGGCTTCGACCGGTTCCTCACCGCCTCACAGTCGGCCACCACGCCCCAGGACACCTTGCGCTACCTGGGTGCGCTCGCCGACGCCCGCGACGCGAAGGTGTTCAACCGCTTCCTCGATCTGCTCACCGGCGACGATGTGCGCACCCAGGACGTCGGGGGTCTTTTGAACCGGGGGCTGATGAACCCCACGAATGCCGCTGCGGCCTGGGCGTTCACCGAAGGGAACTGGGAATCGTTGGGAGAACGGTTGCCTTCGAACGCGATCTCCCGCATGGTGTCGGGGGTCCGCACGTTCACCGACACGACACTCGCGACACGCGTCGCGCACTTCTTCGAGACCCACCCGGTACCCCAGGCTGCGAAGGCGTTCGCGCAGCACACCGAGCGGATGCAGGTCATGGTCACCTTCACCGAGCGAGCGCGCGCGGGTCTCGCCGTCGCCGTCGCGAGCGGCTGAGCCGGGCCGTGCATCGTCTCGCCGACTCCCCCGTGAGAGAACCGCTCCGCTCG
>JBDZUV010000239.1:0-1750 GCA_040255345.1 Actinomycetota bacterium
CGTTTCGACCTCGACCACGCCGGGCTGGTCCAGGGTGAGCGGCAAGGTAGTCGTCCCCACATCGAAGTTGAGCGTCTGCTCCGGGTTCGAGTGAACGTGCAGGGCCGCCGCACGGTCGGAGGTCACCTTGAACTGGATCTCCTCGCCCGCAGCGACCTTGATCCGGTCCCCGTTCGGTTCGACCGAGTCGCCCTCGATCGTCACCGTCACGACCTGCGGCTGCTTGTCGCCATCCCCCGAGCCCGACGAGCTCGAGGAGTCCGAGGAGTCGGAGCCGCACGCTGCCAGTGCGAGGACGGGCAGCAGGAAGGCTGCGGCGAGAACTCTCTTCACAAGACCTCCGGGGGCAGGTGAGGGGTTGATCGAGCGCAATCTTCTATTCAAGATCGTAGCCCGGGGTCACCGAGCACAACCCGCGGACGCCGGCCGGACCTCGCTCGCGGACGTCGCTCGCGGGCGTCGCTCGCGGGCGTCGCCCGCAGACCTCGCCCGTCTGCTGCGACACGGCTACGTCATTGGTTGCGTCATCGGCTAGGTGGTCGGCCCGCGGCGGGAGGTTCGTTCGGCGTCGGCGAGCTGGCTCAGGTACTGGTTGTAGCTGCTCAGCTGGGTCTCGCCGTCGCGGGCCTCCTGCCGGTCGAACCGGGCGCTGTCGCGACGGTCGGACTGGAACCACAGCACGACCAAGACGAAGGCGAGCAGGGCGAGCGGGTAATCGCCGAGCGCCCAGCCGAGCGAGGCGCCGAGGTACTGGTCATCAGCGAGCGACCGGCCCCAGTCACGCGGCAGCATCCGGAACCAATCACCGGCCAGCACCTGGGTGCTGGCCATCAGCGACACCGAGAACAGGGCGTGGAAGCCGAATGTCACCATCACCATGACCACCCGCAGCGGGTACGTCGGCTGACGCAACCCTGGGTCGATGCCGACCAGGCATCCGGCGAACAGATATCCGACGACCAGGAAGTGGAAGGTCATCAGGATGTGCCCGGTGTGGGTTTGCAGCGACAGCTCGAGCAGCGAGCTGTAGTAGAAGACCACAAGGCTTCCGATGAACAGCACCCCGGCGACGATCGGGTGCCCCACGACCCGTACGACGGGCGAGTGCACCATGGTCAGGACCCACTCCCGAGGGCCCATTGACCCGTCGGTACGCCGTCGCAGCGTCCGCAGCGCAAGTCTCACCGGCGCGGCAAGCACCAGGAGCACGGGCACCGTGGTCGCGATCGTCATGTGCTGGACCATGTGCATGCTGAACAGCACCCGACCGTACGCGCCGGGCGCGCCGCTGGTGGCCCACATGAACAGCACCCAGCCGACCATCCACGCAGTGGTGCGACCCAACGGCCACCGGTCACCCCGGCGCCGCAGCCGCACCACCCCGGCCGCGTAAACGACCATCGCGGCGACCGCGATCGGCAACCAGAACGTGTCGACCTGCCAGGCGGTGAACCACTCGGCCGCGCCCAGCGGCGGCGGCATCGCGTATCCCAGCACCGACTCGGCGGTGGTCAGCACCCGTTCGCCACCGGGCGGGCGTGGGGGTGCGGTCCGGTTGAGGGCGACGGCGGCACCGACGGCGACCAGCATCACCGCAGCCTCGACCGCGACCAGCCGGGCGAACGCGTGTGGTTGCGACCGTTCCACGGCCGCGATCGCACGGCGCCGCTGCCACAGCCCGCAAGCACCCAGCGTGACGAGGGCTGCGACCTTGATCGCCAGCAAGTGCGCGTAGCTCGACCGCAGCGTC
>JBDZUV010000140.1:0-7892 GCA_040255345.1 Actinomycetota bacterium
CTTCGAGACATGGGCCGCATTCTTCGATGTGGACCCGGATGGATTCGCGTCGCTCGACGGTGATCTCGCCGTCGAGGTAGCGGTACAACTCGCGCAGCGCCGAGCCGCAGTCGACCGGCCCGGAGGCCGCCTCGCCACAGACGCCGCCGGCTGCGGGCTGCCCCCCGACCTCGCGCTGTTCTCCCGCACCGTGCGGTCCGGTCGACTTCTTCGATTCGGTGCGTTCACTCATGATGATGCTGCTTCCTTGGGGGCGAAGCGCTCACCAGCCAGGCCCCGATCGACGGCAAAGTCGTACAACGCCTTCTGCAGCGCTTTTCTTCCCCGGTGCAGGCGACTCATCACGGTACCGATCGGAATGTCGAGGATCTCGGCGATCTCGGCGTAGGAGAACCCTTCGACGTCCGCGAGCAGCACGGCGATCCTGAAGTTCTCCGACAACGACTCGAGGGCCTCGATGACCTCGGCGTCACCGAGACGACTCATGAGGTCCTCCTCGGCACTCGTGCCGAGACCGCTGCCGGGCGCATCGTGCACCCGGTGGTACAGATACAGGTCTTCGACGTCGTCGAGGTCGGTTTCGGTCGGCCGCCGTTGTCTGGCCCGGTAGCTGTTGATGTAGGTGTTGGTGAGTATGCGGTACATCCAGGCCTTGAGGTTCGTTCCCTCGGTGAAGCCGCCGAACCCCCGGTAGGCCCGCAGGTACGCCTCCTGGACGAGGTCTTCGGCGTCGGCCGGATTGCGGGTCATCCGCAACGCGGCCGAGTACAACCTCGACATCAGCGGCATCGCGAGCTCGGCGAAGTGCGCCTGGTCGGCCATGTCGAGCGACCCTAACCCACTGCCGAACGGAGCGGAGGAAGACCCAGGAACAACGCCGTGAGGGCCAGCTCGGTATTGGGATTGAGGCCGAACGACCGGCTGACCTCGCCGATGCGATCGACCGCGTCCAACAGAGCGGTCGGCTCGTCGGCGTCGATCGCCGCGTCGAGATAGGCGCGGGCGAGCACCGTGCACCCGAGTCGCAGTTCGCCGAGCCGGCTCTGGCGTTCGATGCGCTTGTGCCGTGCGGTGAGGGCGCGCCGCCGGCTGGTCGACGAGGTGATCCCGTAGGCCTCGACTTCGGCGTCGAAGGCGTCGAGGTCGGCGGCGTGGCGCGCGGTGACCGGAGCGAGCGCGTCGTCGACCATCGCCAACAGTTCGGCCGCGAGGCGGGTCGCGGCCGCTCCGGTGCCGTCGACCGACCCCGGCACCGCCCGCCAGGCGTCGATCCGCAGGGCCAGCCGGTCGTCGGTCGCGAGCAGCCGCGCCCGGTCGACGTTGCCTGCCGCGGACGTGACGGCGAGTGCGGCGCGCTCGGGGTCGACGCCCTCGGACTCGAGGAGTTCCCGCAGGACCGACGCCTCGACCGTGGAGAAGTCGATGCGGACGCACCGTGAGGCGATCGCGGTCTGGTTCGGGGGGAGACGGCGAGACACGAGCACGATCGTCGTGCGCTCCGGCGGTTCCTCGATCGTCTTGAGCAGCGCGCCGACGGCCGTGTCGTTCGCGGCGTCGAAACCGATCGCGGCCACCACCTTTCGGTCCGCCTCCACGGGCGAGGCGTACGCCTCACGGATCACGACCGACGCCTCGGTCTCGCCGTCGGAACCGCCCCGTCCGCCTCGGAAGACCGGCCCCTCGGGTTCGATGACGACGAGGTCGGGGTGGCGTTCGGCAGCGGCGAGTCGGCGGTGTCGATCGGCGGCGGCGCGGTCGGGGGCACCCGACGCGAACAGCTCACCCGCGAAGGCCCGCAACGCCGCCCGCTTCCCCGAGCCCTCGGGGCCGACGAACTGGTAGGCGTGCACGGGGTTCTCGACGGCGGCCCGCAGCCGCTGCACCGCAGCGGTCTGGCCGGGCACGGTGCGCCACGGATCGGCAGCGGTCACGGCATCGACGGTCGTGGTCATGCCCTCCACTCTGCCCGCCCGGAGCCCTGATCCGGTGGTGGGCGGCGGCGAAATCCGTCGCGGCCGGGGGTGAGACGACGCGGAGCCCGGGAGGAGAATCGAACTCCTGACCTATTCATTACGAGTGAATTGCTCTACCGACTGAGCTACCCGGGCGGGGAATCGACAAATCTAGCAGCCGCCCCGGCAACGGCGAAGGTCCCATTTCCGGTGTCTCCCACCCGTGGCGCGGCGCCCCGCCGCCGCTCAGTTCCCGTGGAGGTCTTCGATGTCGCCCTCGAGACGTTCGGCCAGGCGCGACGGCAACAGGAAATCCACCGCCACCGTACGGAGCGTCTTCGGGTCGAACCCGTCGACGGTCGTGATCGACACGGCGGTGTCGCCCACCTGGAACATCCGGACGTGGCCGTTCAACCTGACCGGCCGCGGGAGCCGGGGCCCCGAGACCTCGATGTCCAACTTCGTCACCATGCCGAGATCACCGAAGCGCGTGTCGGGGTTCGCGCGGACCTCCATCGACATCTCGCTCCCCGTGTCGGCATCGGTGACCCGGATCACCTTGCAACTGTTCATCGCAGCGATCATCCGGTCGAGCAGGTCCTTCGTGAGGACGAAGTCGCCGCCGTCGCTCAACTCGACGGCGACCTTCCGCTCGTAGATGTCGAGAAAGCTCCGCCCGGCTGTCGTCGGGTTGCGGCGGTACGCGACCGTGAACATCTGCGAGAAGTCCGACGAAAGTTCGTAGAGGTCCGGGCAGGCGTCCCGCATCGCCTGGTCCCACTGCTGATCCGACGCGCCGCCGGCATCCTCTCCGCCACTCGGATCGATCACGTACCCCGGACCGATCTCCGCCGCGGTGGGCAGCAGCTTCTCGAGATCGGCGGCGTCGAGGGCGCGGGTGCTCGTCGGAGGCGCCGTCGTCACGCTCGACCCGTAGTTGCCGACGGTCGATCCGGTGGCGGTGGCGGTCGCCGCGGCGGGGCCCGTGGTCGACTCGATCCTGGTCGTACACGACGCGGTCACGATCGCCAGCGCCGCACAGACGGTGCCGACGGCTCGGACTCGTCTGACCATGGGCGGATCCTACCGCCGGGACGGCCGCCGCGAGCGCACCCCCGCGGTGCTCACCCTCGACCGAGGCGCGTCTGCACCTCCTCGCTCACGACCGCCGCGAGCCGATCGATCGGTGCGCTGCCGTCGAGGACGACCCAGCGGTCCGTGTCCGCCGCGAGGGCACGGAACCCTTCGGCGACGCGGACGTGGAACGCCACACCGGCCGCCTCGAGGCGATCGTGTTGCCGCGCCAGGCGCGCCGTGCGTGTCTCGTCGTCGACTTCCAGCAGCACGATCAGGTCCGGCTCCAGGCCGTCGGTGGCCCAGCGTGAGAGCTCGGCGACCTCGTCGGGGTCGAGCCCGCGACCGTACGCCTGATAGGCGACCGACGATGCCGAGAACCGATCACACACCACGTCGTGACCCGATGCCAGCGCCGGCGCGATGACGCGGGCGACGTGTTCGGCCCGCGCCGCGGCCATCAGGAGCAGCTCGGTCCTGGCGTCCAGCTCACCGGTGGCGGGGTCGAGCAGCAACGTCCGCAACCGTTCTCCCAACTCGGTGCCGCCCGGTTCGCGGGTCAGCACCGCGCCGAGGCGGGTGGCCAACAGCGACGCCTGGGTGGACTTGCCGGACGCCTCACCGCCCTCGAACACGATGAAGCGTCCGCGGGGTCCCGACGTGACAGCCGCAACGCCGGACATGGACGACGAATCTACCCTTCGCCCGGGCCGGTCGAGCGGAGCCGGATCAGTCCGCCGCCTTCTTCGCGGAGGGCTTCTTGGTGCCGGCCTTCTTGGTGCCGGCCTTCTTCGCGGCCGCCTTCTTCGCGGCCGCCTTCTTCTTCGGGGCCGATTTTTTCGCGGTCGTCGTCTTCTTGGCCGCGGCCTTCCTGGTGCCGGTCTTCCTGGTGCCGGTCTTCTTCTTGGGCGCGTTCTCGCGTCGGATCGCGAGCAGCTCGGCGGCGCGTTCGCTCGTGATCTCTTCGGGGCGGTCCCCCTTGCGCAGCGATGCGTTCGTCTCGCCGTCGGTCACATAGGGCCCGAACCGGCCCTCCTTGAGCACGACGGGCTTGCCGCTCACCGGGTCGTCACCGAGCTCCCGCAGTGGCGCGGCCGGCTGCGCCTGGCCACGGCGCCGTTTGGGCTGGGCGAAGATCGCCAGGGCCTCGTCCAAGGTCACCGAGAAGAGCTGTTCTTCGGAGTCGAGACTGCGACTGTCCGAGCCCTTCTTCAGATACGGTCCGTACCGGCCGTTCTGCGCCGTGATCGGCGTGGCCTCGGTGTCGGCGGGATCGACGCCGACGAGCCGGGGCAGGCTCAACAGCCGCAACGCGTCCTCCAGCGTGACCGTGTCGAGGCTCATGTCCTCGAACAGCGACGCGGTCTTGGGTTTCGCGGCCCCCTTCGTGACCTTCTCGGGCATCTCCCCGAGCTGCACGTAGGGCCCGTAACGACCCGCCTTCGCGTACACGACGAGACCCGAGGCGGGGTCGGTCCCCAACTCGACGTCGCCGCTCGGCGCGGCGAGCAGCTCCAGCGCCCGGTCGATCGTCAATTCGTCGGGCGGCAGGTCGTCGGGCACCGAAGCGGTGTCGTCGCCCCGCTTGACATAGGGACCGAACTTGCCCGGCTTCACCACGACGGGGACGCCGTCGTCGTCGACGCCGACCGGGATCGTGTTGACCGCCGCCGCGTCGATGCCCTCGGGCGCGCTGGCGACCAGCTGCGACAGTCCCGGACCGTCGTCGCCGAACCAGAAGGCGTGCAGCCACTGTTCGCGTTCCTTGCGCCCGGCGGCGATCTCGTCGAGATCGTCTTCGAGCCGCGCGGTGAACGCATAGTCGGCCAGGTCACCGAAATGCTGCTCGAGCACGTTGATCACCGCGAAGGCCGTCCAGGTCGGCACGAGCGCCGAACCCTTCTTCCATACATAGCCCCGGTCCTGGATGGTCTGCATGATCGACGCGTACGTCGACGGTCGGCCGATACCCAGCTCTTCGAGGCGTTTGACCAACGAGGCCTCGGTGTAGCGCGCCGGTGGAGAGGTGGTGTGCGACTTCGCCTCGAGTTCGGGAGGGACGAGCACCTGGCCCTCCGCCAGCGGCGGCAGCAGCGTTTCACGGTCATCGAGCGCCGCGTCCGGGTCGTCGGACCCTTCCACGTAGGCCCGCATGTAGCCGGGGAACGTGATCGTCCGGCCCGACGCCGCGAACACGGCGTCCCGGCCGGTGTCCGCGGTGCGCGCCCCGATGCGCGCCGAGACGGTCAGCCCCTTCGCGTCGGCCATCTGGGAGGCGACCGTGCGCTTCCAGATCAGGTCGTACAGGGCGAGGTCCTGGCCCGACAACTCACGGCCCACCTGAGCCGGGGTGCGGAACCGGTCGCCTGCGGGCCGGATCGCCTCGTGGGCCTCCTGGGCGTTCTTGACCTTGCGTGCGTAGATGCGCGGTTCGGCCGGCACGTAGTCGTCGCCGTACAGCTCACGCGCCTGGGCCCGCGCCGCATCGAGCGCGGTCTGCGAGAGGTTCGTCGAGTCGGTCCGCATGTAGGTGATGAACCCGCGCTCGTACAGACCCTGGGCGATCCGCATGACCTGTGCGGCCGACAGCCGCAGCTTGCGGCCACCCTCCTGTTGCAGGGTCGACGTCATGAAGGGCGCCTTGGGCCGTGACGTGAACGGCTTCTCGGTCACCGACCGGACCGTCCACGCGGTGCCCGGCGCGTCGAGGTGTTCGACGAGTTCCGCGGCGGCGCCACGGTCGAGCACCCGCACCTCGGTCGAGGTCACCTGGCCCTGCGCATCGAAGTCCTTGCCGGTCGCGACCCGCTGGTCGTCGAGGGTCACCAACGACGCGGTGAAACCCGGAGAGGTGGCGAAAGCGGCGTCCAGATCCCAGTAGTCGGCGGCGACGAACGCCATGCGGGCACGTTCACGTTCGACGACCAGACGCACCGCTGGGCTCTGGACCCGGCCGGCGGACAGCCCGGTGGCGACCTTGCGCCACATCACCTCCGACACCGGATACCCGAAGAGCCGGTCGACGATCCGACGGGCCTCCTGGGCGTTCACCAGGCCGTAGTCGATGTCACGCCAGTTCTCGACCGCCGCTTCGATCGCCGACGGCGTGATCTCGTGGAACACCATCCGCTTGACCGGAACCTTCGGTTTGAGGATCTCGAGCAGATGCCACGAGATCGCCTCCCCTTCGCGGTCTTCATCGGTCGCGAGATACAACTCGCTCGCCTCGGCGAGCGCCGACTTGAGCTGGCGGATGACGTCCTTCTTGCGGCTGTACACCTCGTAGGTGGGCCGGAAACCGTCGTCGACATCGACGTTCAGCCCCTTCGCGCCCAGGTCTCGTACGTGCCCGACCGACGACAGCACCTCGTAGTCGTCACCGAGAAAACCCGCGATGGTACGGGCCTTGGCGGGCGACTCGACGATCACAAGTGGCTTGGGCATGTCGGGATAGGTAAAGCAATCGGAGAGGCGGTTGTCAACTGGAGATGCTCGGCATGGACGTGTTCGGGCACGCCGAGCGGGCACGGTGGCGGTGCGGCCGATCCGACCGCTCGGGCCCCTCGGGACCGTACCCGACGGCCGGAGACGCAGCGGCGGCCGAACGGGTACGGTCGGCCCCATGGACTTCGCCCCTTCCGAGAAAAGCGCCGCACTGGCCGCAAGCGTCACGGCCTTCATGGACTCCCACGTCCGCCCCGCCGAGGCCGTCTACGCCGAACAGATGGCCGCGTCGGGTGACCCCCACTTCCATCCTCCGATCATCGAGGATCTCAAGGCCGAAGCACGTGCCCGGGGTCTGTGGAACCTGTTCCTGCCCCATTCGACCGAGTGGAACGAGGGGTTGTCGAACCTCGACTACGCCCCGCTGGCCGAGATCATGGGGCGGTCGTCGCTCGGCTCCGAAGCGTGCAACTGCTCCGCGCCCGACACCGGCAACATGGAGATCCTCACGATGTTCGGCACGACCGAACAACAGGAGCGCTGGCTCCAGCCGTTGCTCGCCGGCGAGATCCGTTCGGCGTTCGCCATGACCGAGCCGGCGGTGGCCTCGTCGGACGCGACCAACATCGAGTGCTCGATCGTCCGCGATGGCGACGACTACGTCATCAACGGGCGCAAGTGGTTCATCTCGGGCGCGGCCAGCGACCGGTGCAAGGTGCTGATCGTCATGGGCAAGACCGACCCCGACGCTCCGCGCCACCTGCAGCAGTCGATGGTGCTGGTGCCCATGGACACCCCGGGGGTCGAGGTGATCCGCAATCTGCCGGTGTTCGGCTACCAGGACCGCGAGGGGCACTGCGAACTGACGTTCACCGACGTGCGCGTGCCGGTCACCAACGTGCTCGGCGACGAGGGCGGTGGGTTCGCGATCGCCCAGGCCCGCCTGGGGCCGGGGCGGATCCACCACTGCATGCGCTGCATCGGCGCGGCCGAGGTCGCGCTGGAACTCATGTGCGAACGGGTCTCGAACCGGGTCGCGTTCGGCAAACCGCTCGCCGACCAGGGCGTGATCCGCGAGTGGATCGCCATGAGCCGCATCGAGATCGAACAAGCGCGGTTGTTGACCCTGAAGGCGGCCTGGCTGATGGACACCGTGGGCAACAAGGGCGCGGCGACCGAGATCGCCGCGATCAAGGTGGTCGCCCCCAACGTGGCGCTGCGTGTGGTCGACCGGGCCATCCAGGCCTTCGGCGGTGCGGGCGTGTCGGGAGACTTCCCGCTCGCCCGGATGTACGCTGGTCTGCGGACGTTGCGTCTCGCCGACGGCCCCGACGAGGTCCACAAGCGCTCCATCGCCCGCCGGGAACTCGCCCCCTACGCCCCCGACCACCCCTGACCCCGCCCACCCGGCGAACTTCGGGA
>JBDZUV010000240.1:0-1720 GCA_040255345.1 Actinomycetota bacterium
TGGGGCTGCGTCATGATCGGCGCGATCACGTTGACGAGCTGCGCCAACGACGCGCTCGTCACCCGGTCGCTGTGCCGCAGCAGCGTGATGATGAGGCTCCCCACCACCACGGCGTCCGCGACGGAGTAGACGTCTTCGAGCAGGCGTGGTGCGACCGGCCAGTGGGCCCGGTCGGTGATCTTCTCCTCGGCGTTGAACCGCGTCATGTACCAGACGTTCCACTCGTCGAACGAGATGTTGACGGTGTGGTCGCTGCCCTTTTCAGCCTTGACCTGGTCCGCGATGCCCGTCACCTCGACGATGAACCGGTCCATGTCGGTGCTCGAGGCCAGGAAACTGGCCAGGTCGTCGTGGTTCTCGTAGTAGGCGTGGCAGGAGATGTAGTCGACGAGGTCGTAGGTGTGGCCGAGTACGGTCCGCTCCCACTCGCCGAAGGTGGGCATGGATCTGCCGGACGAGCCGCACACCACCAGCTCGAGATCGGGATCGAAAGCCCGCATGGCGCCGGCGGTTTGGGCTGCGAGCGTGCCGTAGTCGTCGGCGGAGCGGTGTCCGAGTTGCCACGGGCCGTCCATCTCGTTGCCGAGGCACCACATGCGGATGTCGAAGGGGTCGACTCGGCCGTGGCGGATGCGCGTGTCGGCCAGCGCCGTGCCGCCGCGCATGTTGGCGTATTCGAGCAGGTCGAGCGCCTCGGCCAGGCCCCGGGTGCCCAGGTTGACGGCGAGCATCAGCTCGCAGCCGACGCGATCGAGCCAATCCTGGAACTCGTGCAACCCGACCTCGTTGGTCTCGGTCGAATGCCAGGCGAGATCCAGCCGGCGCGGCCGCGACGCGACCGGTCCCACCGAGTCCTCCCACCGGAAGCCGGACACGAAGTTGCCGCCCGGGTATCGGATCGTGGTGACGCCCAGTTCTTTGACCAGATCGATGACGTCACGGCGAAACCCGGCCGCGTCCGCGGTGGGGTGCCCCGGTTCGTAGATGCCTCCGTAGACGGCCCGGCCCAGGTGCTCGATGAACGAGCCGAACAACCGCCGGTTCACGGTGCCGACGACGTGGTCGGGGTGGATGATGAGGCGCGAGGAACGCATGGGACGGTGTCCTTCGGTGCGGTTTTGGGCTCGGTGCCGGTGCGGGTTCGGGGTCGGTGCCGGTGCGGGTTCGGGGTCGGTGCCGGTGCGGGTTCGGGGTCGGGCGCTAGGGGTCGCCGTGAGACTCATTGTCGGTCGGCGCATCGCCGATTGCCCTCGATGTGCCGTCGGTCGTGTCGTCCTGGCTTGCCCCCGCTGCGTCGGCGAGCGCGAGAAGTGAACGGAGTATGGCGATTTCACCGCGGTAGGCGCGCTGTCCGGACTTGGTGATCGAGGCCCAGGTGCGCGGGCGGCGGCCCTGGTAGCCCTTCTTGATGGCGACGAACCCGGCTTCCACGAGGGTGGTCAGGTGCCGGGACAGATTGCCGGCGGACAGACCCAACGCGGTTTGCAGGTAGCCGAATTCGACCTTGTCGCCGTGCGACAGGATCGCCAGAATGCCGAGTCGGAATCGCTGGTGGACGGTGTCGTCGAGGGCGGTCGCCGGATGCGTCATCGCATGGTTCCGGTGCCGTGGCGGGGGCGGGCGGCACGTGCCAGTGCGAAACCGGCCGAGCCGATCGCGGTCAACAGCGGCAGCAGCCGCAGCGGCGTCATGACCCCAGCCGCTGGATGCGTGCGGCGAG
>JBDZUV010000141.1:0-3022 GCA_040255345.1 Actinomycetota bacterium
TGCACTGACCGACCGTCCGATCGTGGCGGCCGGGGGCATCGGCACCGGCCGGCGCGCCGCCGCACTCATCGACGCCGGCGCCGATGCGGTGCGGGTCGGCACCCGCTTTCTCGCCGCCGCCGAAGCCGACGTGCACCCCGACTACACGGCCGCACTCGTCGATGCGACCGCGGACGAAACGGTGGTGACCGAGACCTTCGCGTTCGCCTGGCCCGACGCACCCCACCGGGTGCTCCGGTCGAGCATCGATGCCTCGGATCTGGCGCCGAACGAACGGCTGCCTCTGCCTCCGGGCCGGGAATTCACCGGTGACGTGGCTGCCGCGGCACTGTACGCGGGCCGCTCGGTGGACGCCGTCACCGGGACCACCACCGCGGCCGAAGTCGTGGCCGAATTCGCGGCCGCACTCGTCGGGACCTGAGAGCCCGTCGCCAGGATCATGCCCGCTCAGTCCGGCTCGGTCTCCGCTGCAGCGACCACGACGGGTGCGTCGCCGGTCGTCGAGGCGACGGGCCGCCCCCGGGTCCGGCGGTACTCGGCCACCACGTTGATGACGACCGCGGTGACCGGCACGGCCAGGAACGCACCGGCCAGGCCGAAGCCGGCCCCTCCGGCGGTGATGGCCAAGAGGATCACGACGGGGTGCAGGTCGAGCTGTTTGCCGTAGATGACCGGAGCCAACAGGTCGTTGTCGAACTGCTGGACGATGATCGCGACGGCCAACACGATGAGCGCCCCGCCCGTGCCGCCCGTGCTGAGGGTGACCAGCACCGCGATGGCGCCGGCGAAGATCGCGCCCGCAAAGGGCACGAACGCCATCATGAACGTGATCACGGCGACCGGCACCGCCAACTGGCCGCCGACGAGCGCGACGGTGCCCCCGATGATCACCCCTTCGACCAGCCCGAGGATCGCCGCACCGCGCAGATAGCCGCCCAGGGTCGTCCATGCCGTCCGGGCCAGACGACGGGTGTCTTCGCGCCGATGGACCGGGAGCAGCGAGACGATCCAGTCGGCGAAGCGTCCGCCGTCCTTGAGCGCGAAGAACGTGATGATCATCCCCAGCACGATCCCCACGAGCACTTCGAATGCCACCACGACCCCCGACGCGAGGGCGCTCCCCGACGAACGGAACCAGTCCCGGAACCAGTCGCGCGCGTCGTCGCGGGCCTTCTGGATGTCGGCATGGGTGAAATCACCCGGGCCGTCCTCGACCAACCAGTTCTCGATGTCGTCGATCGACTGGCTCACGGTGGGCCCGATCTGATCGGTCTGCTGACCGACGGCCAGGCCGACCAGGCCCGACGCGGTGCCGAGCAGGATGAGAAAGCCGAGCAACACCGAGATCGCGGCCAGTGCCGGTGGCCAGGAGTGACCGCGCAACCAGGTGCACGGGCCGATCAGGACCCGTGTCAGGAACGTGGCCAGTACGAGCGGTAGGAAGACCACCCAGAGTTTGCCGAGCAGCCACACGAACCCGGCCAGCACGGCCACGATGACGAGCAGTCGCCAGGCGTACGCAGCCAGGCGTTCGACGACCGGGTGGACCAGCGTCGTGCGGTCACGGGGCATCCCG
This sequence comes from Actinomycetota bacterium, assembly GCA_040255345.1. Taxonomy (GTDB): domain Bacteria; phylum Actinomycetota; class Acidimicrobiia; order Acidimicrobiales; family Iamiaceae; genus JAFDWI01. Next base: position 1,577 of record JBDZUV010000141.1, read on the forward strand.
CCCACTGTACGAGCCAACGGCACACCGCACCGGCCGCCACGCCGCACGCGCACCAGCGGCGGCTGCGCCGGCGGTGCGCATCAGGCAGACTGCAACAGGCGGTCCCGGTACGTCGACGCGTCGAGAGCGGCGGGCTCGGTGCTCGAGATGAACTCGCAGAGCAGCTCGATGACCTTCGTCGGGGCCTCGATCTGGGGGAAGTGCCCGATCCCCTCGAGAATCTCCACTCGCGCCGTGGGCATCGCCTGCTGGGCGTGGACGGCGTGGGCGACGGGGATGATCCTGTCGTCGTCTCCCCAGATCACGAGTGTCGGCAGGTCGCTGGTCAGATACAACCGGTCCTCCGCGTTCACGGCCTGGCCGCCGAAGTCGATCACCGACCGCAGCGTGCGAAGGAACGCCCGACGGGTATCCCCATCGCCGAGCGAGTCATAGGCACGCCACATCTCGTCGAGCCGATCGGCCCTGACGCCCCGGTCGCCCAGCCAGTGGCGCACGGCGTTGCCCGCGTCGCGTACGAACCAGGGCGCGGCCACGCTCAGCACCGCCTCGGCGCCCGGCAGCGACAGCAGCCGCAGCAGCAGGTTGACGTCGCGCCCGAGACCACCGGACGACATGAGGACGAGTCGCTCGCACAGTTCGGGATGTTGGTACGCGAACTGCATCGCCACCCCGCCACCGAGCGACTGGCCGACCACCGTGACCGGCCCCGCGTCGAGGCCGATCAGCAGATCTCGGAGCGCATTCGCCGACGCGCCGAGCGAGTAGTCGCCAGGCAGCTTGGCCGACCGTCCGTGCCCGGGCAGGTCGGGCGCGATCACGACGTGGTCACGGGCCATCGCAGGCATGACATGACGCCAGGTGTCCGAGCTCCCTGCCATGCCGTGGATGAACAGGATCGTGTCGTCACCGTCGCCGGCCATGCGATACGCGACCTCGCGGTGATGAAGGGAGATGATGCTGGGATCGCTCACCCTTCGAGTCTGCCCGGTCGACCGGCTCCCTGCGGGGATGCGCCCGTGGCGCGTTTCACTGCGTCCGCTCGGTGAACGTGCCCGGTACCCCCTCGTTCTGCAGGTAGTCCTCGAGTTCGGCCGTGGTCGTGAAGCGACGGCCGATCTCGGCCAACAGGTCGTCTCCGTCGGCCAGCCCGAGCAGCCCGCGGAACCGGTCGGTCTCGGCGGGCGACAGGTTGCGCGCGAACTCGTGCTGCTCCCCGCCGGGGTCACCCGGCGCGCCCGGCCTGGTGTCGAAACCCTGGACGGAGAGGCAACCGTCGGCGTAGAGCACGACCGCTCGCCAGGTGGTCCCGTCGGCGACCTCGGTGTCGGTGAACACCAGAATCGTGGATGTCTTTCGTTCTCCCTCATTGTTCATGAGGACATCATCGTCGGGACCTGTGACATCGAGACGCCCTCCTCCTCTGCGATCCGGTCTGTGGCGATC
>JBDZUV010000141.1:3122-7682 GCA_040255345.1 Actinomycetota bacterium
CGGGTCGATCATCTGACGGATCGCCTCCGCCCGCAAGGGGGAGCTCTCCCCATCGGTCGGCGGGCCGCAGTGCGGGAACCGCACGAGGACCGGGCCGCGCGGCCGTCCCGATCGGGCCGTTCGGCATGACCGGCTCGGCGGCGGGATCACCGACGAGCGCGTCGCATCAGGGGCGCTGCGGCGTCGATCCCCCGCCGGAGCCTGTTCCGGGAGTCAGTGCCCACACGGTCAGATAGGCGATGCCGAAAAATGCGGTCACCGCGAGTGCCACGCCGGTGACCCGCCCATCCGCGAGCGGGCTCCGCGCCCAGTCGAGGGTGCCGTGGGCGATCGAGTCGGGCTCGGTGAACAGGTCCCAGGAGTTCCAGCGTTGGAAGCGGCCGATCGCCACCCCGATCCCGGCGGCCACGACCGCGGCGGCCACCACGATCCACCCCGCAACCCGGCCCACTTCACGTTCGGCACGATGATGGACGACACGCAGTGACACGACCGCCAGCAAGGTGCCCGTCCAAGCGGCGAAGCCGAATTGGAGGACGTGACGCCACAACGTCGAGCCGTCGACGAGGTGCACCAGATCGGTCACGAGGTACATCGCGTTGGGTAGGAAGATCAGCCACACGACCCCGGCGATGACCGCGACGCTGCGACCGGCACGCGACACGGCGACCGCGGCGACGAGTGGGATCCATGCCAGAAACAGGTTCCAGACGAGGAACCGCGAGGTGAGCACCGGCACGCCGATCGGGTCGACCACGCCGAGCACCACGGTCAACGCGCTCGATGCAAGGAGCGAACCGACGAGAACGATGTCGCGGACGGTCACGTGCGCGTTCGTCATCTGACCCAGTATGTCGGTCGTGCGCGGCGATCACGCCCGGGGTCGTCGCCCGGAGTCGCAGACCGCGCGGCTCGAACGCTGGCAGCCTCGGCGACCCGGGCGACCCGGAGCGTGACCAGCACTGCCCGGCGACCGGCGACCGGCGACCGGCGACCGAGACGCGCCGTGGCAGCTGCCCGTGCGCCAGATCTGGAGCCGAAGGGCGGCTCTGGGACCCGTCCGCTCCAGATCTCGGTCGGCGACGGCGGGGACGGCAGGGTGGGGACGATCGAATGGTCAGTCGTCACCCCGGAGCCTGCGGATGGTGGCCATGCCGTTCTCTCGCCGCCAGCACGCGAGCGCGGCACGTTGGGCACGTCTGGTCTCGCCGGATGCGGCGCTGCGATCGTGCCACCACGCCAAGGCGTCCTCGGCGTAGCTCACCCCCGCGATCGGGCGACGAGTTCGGATCAACTCGATCGCCCCGACCGGGTCGTGTCCCGCAGCGAGCAGCAGGGCATAGGCCCCGGAGGGCCCGCGGTTGATACCCATGTGGCAGTGGACGAGCACCCCGTCGGCCGGATCCTCCGGCCGGGGTGCGGCCGCGGCGACGAGCTGATCGAACCACCCGGGCGCCACGTGTTGGCCGATGTCGTCGATCCCGTGGTGCACATAGCGGATCTCGGGCGCGTACTCGGCGACGAAGTCCTCGTCGGTCCATTCGACCCGGCAGTCGATGATCACCCCGATGCCGACGGATCGCCACCCCTCGAGCACCGCCGGCAGTGTCTCGTCGTCGGGCAGATCGCCACCGGTCCACAGCGTGTCGGTCAGCCTTGTGATCGGCGGCTTCACCGGGTTCCACCGCACGATCGACCGATGTCTGCGCCCGTGTCGACCATGACGTCGAGTATGACCGCGCGGGACCGTCCTCACCACGGCATCGCCCACGATCAGCCGACCGCCACCACCGAATCGTCGGGTCGAGGGGGTCACACGACCCGTCGCCGCATGCAGGCGATCGCGAACACGGCCAGCCACACCAGCCATGCTCCGATGTCGAGGCGTTCGAACAGCCCCAGCCACGGTGTCGGCTCGCCGGCCGCGATCTTGGACGATTCCCCGGCGGTGAGGGCTCCGAAGACGAGGACCGTCAGCCCGGTGGCCGCGGAGTAGCGCCGAAATCGCGACCCGAACGCCCGCGCCCCGAAGGCCAGTTGCCCGACGATGAGGGCGACGGTCATGCCGCTGAGGACGAGGTGCCCGACGTCGTTCGCGGCGGTCACGCCCCGCACCATCTCGTGTCGCGAGGTCATCGGAAACGCCAACCAGGCGACACCGCTCACCCCGAAGGCGATCAGGAGTCCACCCGTGATGCGCAGCGGGCGCGCCCCGGCCGCCGATCGAACGACTCCGACTCCGAACGCGACCATGAGCGCGGTCCACACGGGCAGCATCACCATCAGGAAGGTCCTCGTCGGCGCGCCCGTCGCCGACAGCTCGCTGACGGCCTGTGACGTGCGGCGGTAGCCGCGGTAGCGGGAGGCGGCGACGAGGTCGTTGGCGACCGTGTAGCTCAGCGCGTACAGCACGCCACAGCCGAGCAGCAGGGTCGTCGGGCGATTCGGACCGCGCTCGGCGACGGCCCCGTCGGTTCCGGTCGTGGAGTCCACGGTGATGATCATCGGCGGCACCTCCGCATTCGCTCACGAACCCGCGCCCGGTGCCTCCAATGTCGATCGACGAACCCGCTCGAACCAGTGCCGAAGGTCCCGGCTCGAGACGGGCGCGACCCTGCCGTCCGCGACGTGGCGGTCCGCGACGAGGCGGAGCTCTTCACGACCGAGGGGTCAGTCGTCCATGCGCGGCGTGCTCCCGCGGCCCAGACGGCACGAGGCCGGCCCCGCCGTCGCGGGTAGGTCGACACCGGCGCCGACGGCGGTGGTACGGTGCGCGTCATCGCCCTCTGTTGCTCGGGCTCCGGGCCCGAACCCTCATGACGGCCTCCGACTGGGGCGGGTGGGAGGACAGCGTCCGCGACGACCCGTTCCCGACGTTCGCCGCCGCCCGGCGTCGCTGCCCGGTGCAGCACGTCCGCCTTCCCGACGGCCACGACGCCTTTGTCGTGCTCGGCCACGCCCCGGCCCGCGAGGCGCTGTCGGACCCACGGCTCTCCAAGGACATGGTCGCCACCTTCGAACAGTCCCCCGAGGTCGTCGCCGAGGGCCTGCCCGGTCCCGCCTTCGCCCACCACATGTTGGCCGTCGACGAGCCCGACCACGGTCGGCTCCGCGGGCTGGTCGCCTCGGCGTTCCGACCGTCACGGGTGGCGTCGATGCGCCCCACCATCGAGCGCCACGTCGAGCACCTCCTCGATGAGCTCTCGGCCCGAGGAGCCGACGCCGTCGTCGACCTGCGAGCCGACTTCACCCACCCGCTTCCCTTCGCCGTGATCTGCGACCTGTTGGGCATCGACCGCGATCATCGCCACACGCTGGAAGTCGCCTTCGCCACGCTGCTCCGGCCCTGGCCGACGCCACCTCCACCCGAGGCGGTCGCCGCGTCCGACATCGTGACCGGCGCCCTTCGCTCGCTGGTCGACGAGGCCACTGCGAACCCCGACGGTGATCTCGTCGAAGTGCTGGTGGACGCCGTCCGGCGCGGGGTGGCGACGCGCGCCGAGGCACTCTCGTCGCTGTTCCAGCTGGTGGTCGCCGGCCACGATTCGACCAGCAGCCTCATCGGCAGTGGCGTCGTCGCCCTGCTCGACCACCCCGACCAGCTCTCGCTGCTGCGCGGCGAGCCCCGACTGCTGCCCGATGCGGTCGAGGAGCTTCTGCGGTTCACCGCCCCGGTGCCCCACGCCACCTTCCGGGTCACGACCGCGCCCGTCGAGCTCGACGGGGTGACGGTGCCCGCCGGCCAACAGGTGCTCGTCGGGCTCGGCGCCGCGAACCGAGACCCCGTGTTCGTCGATCACCCCGACCGCCTCGACATCACCCGCCGTCTGGGCCGCCACCTCGCCTTCGGGCACGGTCCGCACCACTGCCTCGGCGCACCGCTCGCCCGCCTCGAAGCCGAGATCGCGTTCGGCCGCCTGGTCACCCGCTTCCCGGACCTGCGCCTCGCCGTCGCCCGTCACGACCTGGCGTGGTCGCACGGCGACGGCCTCGTGCTGCGCGGTCTGGCGACCTTGCCCGTCGTGCTCGGTCCCGACAGCGCGCGCTAGCCGCCGGCTCCTCCACGGCGCTCGCCCGTCGGCGGGCACTCGACCCGTTGCGCCGGTGACAGGCCTTTCCTCAGCCGGGCGACCGGGGCGCGATCGACGGTGCGCCCGGGTGCGACGCGTGCTCTGTCGCGCGGGCCGAGATGCTCGACGTCGAGCGGGCCACCGTCGAGGGCCGCCCCGGGTCCGGTCACCGTCCCGGGGCGAGTCAGACGGACCGGAACGACGCGCCTGGGAAGAGCCCCCCAACCGGCAGTGGACCCTGCGGGCGACCTCGGGTGGTCACTTCGAACGGTCGAAACACCCAGAGTGGTGGTCCCGGAGAACAGGCCGACGATTCACGACGAGGACACGACGGTCAGTCACAGAGACAGGTCAGACCCGAAACCTGGGACCACCAACTGGGAGGCTCCTCCAGCCCATCCGGACAGGCATGGCCATCATGGCTGTCACAGGCCGTCGGTACCATCGCCACGTCGATCGGTCGAGCAGGATCCGGTCACACATCAGCACC
>JBDZUV010000241.1:0-1712 GCA_040255345.1 Actinomycetota bacterium
AGCCTCGATCCACCGATGGGCCTGATGACGGTCGGGTGATCGTGTTCGGCGGCCGATGAGTGGGGTGAGGGCGCTGTGATCTGCCGGACCTCGTTGTCCGGTTGTTCCACGCGTTGTCCTCGTTCGTGCAGCTGGGCTGCTGGGTGGTCAGGCCGCGAGGTTGGCCGGCGGGTCGCTGACCCGGTCGAACAATGCCGTCCAAGCGGTCTCCCAGGGCCAGGCCGTCGGGAGGTGCAGAGTGATCCGGCGGGCCGAGGTCGCCACACGGGCGGGCACGGTGATCAGTTTGCGGCGCAGGGTCGCGGTGGTCGCCTTCGCGAGGTCTGGTGCGGCGAGGGTGCCAGCGGCTCGGGTGAGGTTGAAAGCGATGACGGCGAGCACCAGCCAGGCGGCGTTGGCGGTGAACACCCCTGACGGAAGGTGGGCCAGGGCGGAGTTCTTCAGGTCGGCGTGGACCTGCTCGATGGCCGCGTGCCCGCGATGGGTCCTGTCTACCGCGACGGTGTCCAGGACTTGCGGGTCGGCGGTGGTGAAGAAGGCGTGGAAGCGCCACACGTCGAACAGGGTGTCCTGACCGGCGGCTTTGTTCTTCTCGGCGTTGAAGTCCGGGATCCGCCTGACGACGAGCCGTCCCGGGACGTGGTCGGTCTTCTTCTGTGCGGCGAACGCGGTGAACGGAATCTCGGCGACCTCGGCACGTGAGACCCACCGGCCGGTGGTCTCGTCGAACACGGCGTCGGTGTACTCGATGGTGGTCCACGCGGCTGCGTCGATGGCGGTGATCGCCTTCTTGACTGCCTTGTCCATCCGCACGGTGACCGACACGTGGGCGCCGCCGGCCAGCGCAGCGTGGACTGGCCCCCGGCCGTAGAACGCGGAGTCCATCCGCACCAGGATCGGCTGGGTCTTGCCGACCGCCTTGAGCAGTCGCCGCGCGGTCCGCACCGCGTCGCCGACCAGCCGCTTCGCACCGCGTGGCGACCCAGTCGAGCCCTTGCGGAGTCGTTGGGCCACGACCACCGGCGCACTGCCCACGGTTGTCAGGGTTGCGAGCAGCGCGTTGAGTCCACGCACCCCGGAGTAGCCGAACCCGGCGCCCTGCTTGGCGTGACCGTGGACCTCGATGATGGTGTCGTCGACATCGAGGAGCGCATACCCGGCCACGGCAGCGGGGTCGGTGTCGCTGACGGCTTGTGCATCGAGCAGCCGGGTGAGCCCGGCGAGCGCGATCAGGAACCGCGAGGCGATCGCGTCGAGCTGGCGAACATGGCCGAAGGTGAATGAGCGCAGGAACGATCCCAACGTCGATGGGGCGTAGGCGCGGGCGAAGACACGCCCCATTCCTCCGTGTCGTAGCAGGGTCATGTCGTCGATCGAGTCCGCGCCCGCGACCATCCCGCCCACCAGCGAGGCGACCTTCAACCCGGCGTTCGCGCCCCTGTCGGTCGGGACCGTGAGGTGCTCATCAGCCAGGTCCCGCAGCCCCGCGAAATCGGCCAACGCCAACACCGGCACAAGGCCAGCGGACGACACGAGATTCGGATCATCGAACGCCACCGACGTCCGACCAAGAGTGTGAGAGAGTCGCACCTACGAGATGCCCTTCCGCGTCGGTCGAATCTTTGCCTGAAGAACTCAGATTCTCCCGCCACGTAAGGGCATTCTCACTCCACGACGCGCTCAACAGCCCCGCTCATCGGTGGATCGAGGCT
>JBDZUV010000142.1:0-7652 GCA_040255345.1 Actinomycetota bacterium
AGGCTCCCGGCCACGCCTTCGCGTTCACCCAGGGCGCGGTCGACGGTGCCGCTGGTGGCGGCAAGATGGAGGGCCGGGCCATCGACACGATCGGCTACCGGGGCATGCACTCCTTCGAGATCGCCTTCGAGGACTGGTTCGTCGCCGCCGAGAACCAGATCGGCCTCGAGGACGGCCTCGGCAAGGGCTTCTACTACCAGATGGCCGGTTTCGAGAACGGTCGCCTGCAGACCGCCGCCCGCGCCATCGGCGTCATGCAGGCCGCGTACGAATCCGCGGTCGCGTACTGCGCCGAACGTTCGGTGTTCGGCCAGACCCTCGATGAGTACCAGCTCACCCAGGCCAAACTCGCCCGCATGGCGGTACTGATCCAGGCGGCCCGCCAGTTCGCGTACGTCGTCGCCCGCCTCATGGCCGTCGGCGAAGGCACCCGCGAGGCGTCGATGGTCAAGGCGTACGTGTGTCGCGCCGGTGAATGGGTGACCCGGGAAGCCCAGCAGCTCCACGGCGGCTTCGGTTACGCCGAGGAGTACGACGTGTCGCGGTACTTTCTCGACGCCCGAGTGCTGTCGATCTTCGAAGGCGCCGACGAGCTGCTGTGTCTCAAGGTCATCGCCCGGCGCCTGGTCGCCGAACTCGAAGCCTGAGACCGGCCCTCGCGACCGACGACGCGGCAGCGTCACGGACCGGGGAGCGGCAAGGTCACGGACCGGGGAATCGTACCCCGGCGAGCCCGTAGTACTCGACGCTGGCCGCCAGGTTGACGGCCAGTGCGATGTCGCCATCGGTCCGGATCCGGCCGGCCCAGTAGGCCTGCCCACCCGGGTCTGGAGCCCGGTGCAACAGGGCCTGGTACAGGTTCGCGACCCGATCGCTGCGGGACTCCTCGGATTGATAGAACGAGTAGGCGACCCAGGCACGTCCGCGGCCGGGCGCCTGCACCTGCGCCACCCAATAGTCCAGTTCGGATGGAGACGCGGTCCTCTCGAGCAGCTTGTCGTACAGATCGGCGACCCACGTTCTCGGGTTGCTGCCGTCTCGACGGTAGAACTCCAGGGAGGAGTAGAACTGGGCGGCGACCTGCGCGACCGACATCGCATGGGTTTCGATGATCGACTCCCAGTACGCGAGCCCGCCGGCGTCGGGGGCACGGCCGAGCGTGTTCACATAGAACTCCTGCACGATGTGGGCGACCCACGCGTCAGAGTTCGCCAGCGTGTTCAGCAACACCGACCGAGGGGTGCCGTTCGCCAGGCGGGTCGCCCAGGTGTCGATCGGATCAGCGGGATCCTCCAGGGGAAGGGAGCCGGTGAAGTCGGCGTAAGCCGCCAGGACGAACGACGTTTCCGGATCAAGCGACGCCGAGTGACCGCACAGGGTCGAGACCATCCTGCTCACGACCGGGGTGCCGAGTCCGGTGGCGAGGTCGTACCCGGGCGTGGCCGGATACGCACCGTCGTCGAGGCCCTCGAAGTCGTTGTTCCCGCTCGTCACATCGTTGAAGTCGTTCGACGGTAGGGCGTACAGGGTGAAATTGAGCATGCCGAAGCCGTTCGTGGCGGGGCACGACGAGTTCATGTCGGCGCCGAGTGCCGCCCACATCGGCGCGGCGAGGCTCGTACCACCGGCCGAGACCCAATCGCCGCCGACGTACGCGACGAATCCGTTGTCGTCGGGGTCGGCCGAAGCGGCGACGTCGGGCACCGTGCGGCAGTAGCCACCGGGGTTGCCACAGATGTCACCACGGGCGTCGTAGCCGGCCGTCACGTGCTGTTGAAAGCCGGGCTGGAACCAGTAGTTCGAGATCCCGCCCCCCGAGGCGCCGTAGGAGTCGTTCCACACGGTCTCGTCGGGCGGCGCGGTGGCCGACACCAGCGTCGTGCCCCCGACGGCGGACGCGTACGGTTGGCTGGCGGGGTCACTCACCGCGGGCGCCGTGTAGGGGTACGGATCGTCAGGGTCGTAGCACCCGGCCGATCCGGTGTCGCCCGACGCTGCGAACACGGTCTGGCCCTGCAGGGCAGCCTGGGTGAGCAGGTCGAACTCCGCGTCGAGGAGGTAGCCGTCGCCGGCAGGGAACGGTGCACCGATACCGGCGGGTTCGCAGAGTCCCCAGCTCACGCTCACGAAGTGTGCCGAGTTCGCGCCGATGATCGCGGCCATGTCGTCGTACCAGCCGGCGGCGGTGTTCGGCGCGTGGTAGAGCGAGACGCTTGCGCCCGGTGCCAGGCCCAGCATGGCCTCGACGTCCAACGTGGTCTCGACGGTTCCGTCACCGAGCGGTGCGCCGCCGTCGATCGCGATGCTCTGTACCGTTCCGGTCGCGCCGAAGCACTGCCGGTACACGTTGACGTCTGAGGTGTTCATCTGCTGGAGCGACAGGATCGCGACGGTCTGACCCCTGCCGGTCGACCCCGACGAGGTCAGCTCGTCTGCGGAGTAGGCAGCGAGATAATCGGCGGGGAGCGCGGCGCCGGTCGCCGCAGCATCGGTCGCGGCGGCACAGACGCTCGGCGTCGACTCCGTGGCGGCCGGGGAGGCGCTCGACGTCGCGTCACCGGCGCTCGCCTGCGCGCTCGAGCGCGCCGCCGGAAAGGTGTCGAGGCCGATGATTCCCCTGACACCGGAGGCGACGTCTGTGGGCAGCTTCGGCGCGGTGGTGTTGGCGAACGCGTGGTGTCCGTCCGCGGTGCCATAGGCGCGGAGCTGCGTGCCGAGTGCACGCTCCGCGGTCGACGCGTTCGTCTCGACCGGGATGGACAGATGATTCGGGGAGACCGGTCCGGGATCGAGCCCGATGCGCCGCAATCCTGACCGCACGGCGGCGACCTGCGCGTCACTGGCCCCGAACAACGAACCGAACTCTTCACTCGACAGGTATCTGCGGTACAGCGGTGAGCCAGGGGTGGCGACGGCCGTGACCGCGGCGCGCATCGCGGCGCGGTCACGCGGCTTCAAGGTGACGACCAGATGGACCGGCGTCGAGTCGGGCACGTCGCCCTTCGCGTGCGCGCCTCGGGGAACGATCGGCGCGGTGCCCACGACCGTCGTCGACGGCGGCTGGGATGCGGCTGTGGCGGTCGGCGCCGCGATCGCGCCGACCCCGCTCGACGCGACGAGCAGGCCGATCGCCGCGGCCACTGACGTCAGGGAACGGTACCGGGACCGGGACCGGGACCGCGCCCGCGGATCGACCTGCCGAGAACGCCCGACACGGTATGGATGGCTGCCCACGATTTTCTCCCGGACCCAGATCGTCTACGACCTGGATAGTGGGTCGCCACCCGATCGTCTTCCGGGATCATAGCATCGTGCCGCGTCACGCGCCTGGATCCGCGCGTGGGTCGCCTGGTCGACTGCCCGAGCCACGAGGCGCGCCGCGCCCGAGTTCCGGCCGGACCGTCAACTCGACGTGGTCGTCACACCGACACCCACGACGACGATGAGCGCGATGATCGCGATCACCAGGAGCCCGACGCCGATCCAGCCGAGAATGCGGCCGGCGGTCGCCATGCTTTCACCGGTCTGGGTTCCTCCCGAGTAGCGGATCTCACGTGCAGCCTGGTTGCCGATGACGATGGCGAAGATCGAGGCGATCTGGCAGACGACGAGTCCGATGATCCCGAGCACGAGCGAGGTCGTGGCCTTGTTGTTCGTCTGCTGGGTATAACCCATCGGCGGATACGGAACCCCGCCGTAGCCGGGCTGGGGATACCCGGGCGAGGCATACCCGGGCTGGGAAGAGCCGGGCTGTGCGTACGCGCCGGGCGTGGGGTACCCGGAATCCGCCGCGGCGCCGGGCGTCGGAGGAAGCGGCGTCGCCACACCTGGCGGACCGAGGGGTATGCGCCGCACGCCGCATTGCGGGCATTCCGCGGCATCAGGGGGAATCGCCGTTCCGCAGTTGACACACCACTCAGGCGTGGCGCCCGTCGCCCCGGTCGTGGCCCCGCCTCGAGTCATGAGCGATCCCCGTTCGTCGGCTGACACGCTCACCGTACCAGGGTGCCTGCCCGCTCAGCGGGCACCGATGGGCGTGGTGCCCTGCCCGGGCGGATGGATCCGCCGCAGCACCTCGACGCCGTTCGATTGCATCGCGACCTGGAACTCTCCGCTCGCCTTGATCGAGTCGTACAACGCGAGGTTCTCACCGCTCAACATCGAGGTGTCCATGACGATCCAGTCCACCTTCGAAGGGTCGCCGTGGGCTTCGGGGGTGACGCCGTAGTTGGAGTTCCGCCACGGATTCGGGAACGTGTAGATCACCTGACGGTGCGTCAGGTGCGGCACCATCAGATAGTCCGCCGACACGCCGTCGTCGGGACGGATCAACGCGATCGCGGCTTCTCGGGCGTGCTGATTCGCCGGTTCGGTGAGTGGCCAGTAGCCGGCCCGGTAATTGTGCGGGCTCCACGGCCCCGCACCGTGTGCCCACCCGGTCCACAACGCTGCACACAGGCCAAGAATCAGTGCCGCCTCGCCGAGCCATCGTCGTCGCTTCATCAAGAACCATGCTGCTTCGATGAAGCTGATCGTCATCGCGACGGTCGGGATCGCCTGGTACCTGAAGTGCGGATCCCAGGTGAACGACGCTGCAGACGAGATGTTCGCGAACCATTGGGGCGCACCGATCAGCCACGTCACCGGCGACAGCACCGCGACGTAGCCGAACGACTCGTGCAGCCGTGACGAGTACCCGAGCGCGTCGTTGTCTGACCAGCGATCGAGCAGCAAAGACGGATCCTCGATCGAGTTCACCGCCATTTCGCCCGGTGTGGCCCCGAGGCTGCCGTAGATCCCGCTGTACACGGTCCCCCCGGCGACGTGAGGCACCATCCACGCACCGAAGAGGGCAAACCACAACGCGGCGACTGCCACCACCGGAACGCCGAGCCGCCAGCGTCGCCGGATCATCCAGACCAGACCCATCCCCACGAGCGCGAGCGCGAGGTCCTCCTTCCACATGATCGCCCCGAGAAAGCTCAGTCCGAAGCACCACTTCAGGCGACGTTCGACCGGTGCGCCTTCGCCGAGACGCTGGGCGATCCGCTGGCCGAACAGCCACGTCGCGAACAGGAAGGGCAATGCCACACACTCGGGATGGAATCCTTCCTGGACCCACCACTGGACGCTCGGCTGGGCCAACCACACCAGCCCGACCAACGCGGAGATCCACGCTCGGCCGAACCGGTCCCGGGCGATCACGTACAGGATCGGGGCGCAGCTCGCCAACGCGACCGCGTTGAGCACGTTCCATGCGTTCGGGCCGGCGCCGAGCCACGCCAGCGGCACCAGGAAGAAGAAACCGAACGAGGCATGGTGACCGAAGAAGGTCACGCCGCGAACGGTCGAGAACCCGCGGAGGTGTGCGGCCTGCCAGAGGAACTGGTCGTAGATGCCGGTGTCGAAGTCGAACGTCGAGAATCGGTTCTGGCGCAGCACGACCAGACGGCCGAGCGTGATGACCCAGTACAGGGCGACCACCACCACGACCGAGAACATCGCCCGTTCCGAGTGGAACACCGGACCGACCATCTCGCCGAGCGACCGCTGGGACCTCCGGGGGGTCGCGTCGGGGTCCTCGCCCGGGCCGGCGTCGTGGTCGCCCACGGCTTCAGTTGTGGCGTTCGGACTGCTCATCCGCGTAACGTTCGATCTTCGGTCGTCGGGGACGTCACCGGGCACTGGCCCGACCCGGTGAAGACTAGTTTTCGCGTCGATCGGAGATCGTCCCCGCCCCGAGCGCCGCTGCACCACTCCCGTGCTCCCCCCGTCACCCGTGATCGCCTGCCAGGTGAACGCATCCCCATCTCATTCGACCGGTGTCCGCATGACCGCCGCGAGTATGCGCGGCGCTGCCCGCCTCGCCCGTGCCGCGGGCCTCGGTGGTTCGGTCATCGGCGGCCATCTCGGCCTGCGGCTCGACCCGGGACTCCTCGCGAAGCTCGCCGCCCACCGACGCATCGTGACCGTCTCGGCGACCAACGGCAAGACCACCACGACCAACCTGTTGACCGCGGCTCTCGCCACGGCCGGTCCGGTCGTGACGAACGCACAGGGGTCGAACCTCGCAACCGGGCTCGCCGCCGCGCTCGCCGGTGACCTGACCGTGGAACGGGCCGCCCTCGAGGTCGACGAGGCGACCCTGGCAGCGACCGCACACGAGCTGTCACCCACGACGATGGTGCTGGCGAATCTGAGCCGGGATCAGCTCGACCGGTACGGCGAGGTCCGGATCGTCGCCGAGAAGTGGCGTGACATGCTCACCGATCTGGCGCGGGTCGGCAAGCGTCCCCACGTCGTGGCGAACGCGGACGACCCCCTGGTCACCTGGAGCGTCGCCGAACACGCCGACGTGACCTGGGTGTCGGTGGGGTCGCCCTGGACCGCCGACGCGTTGGTCTGCCCTGACTGCGCCGCGCCGGTCATCCATTCGGCGTCCGACTGGCACTGCACCGGTTGCGATCTGGCCCGGCCGACACCGACGGTGTCGCTGGTGGACCACACGGTGACGCTGCACGACGCGGAGGACCGTACGGTCGAACTCGACCTGTCGCTCCCCGGTGCCTTCAACCTGGCCAACGCCACGATGGCCCTGGCCGCGGCCCGACTCGAAGGGATCGACCCGTCGGTGGCCGCAGCGGCGATGCGCGCCACCGACGAGGTGGCGGGCCGGTACGCGACCATCGAGTCCGGCGGACGCCGCATCAGGCTCCTGATGGCCAAGAACCCGGCCGGATGGCAATCGTCGCTGGCCATCGTCGCTCCCCCTCCGACCCCGATCGTGGTGGCGATCAACGCCCGGATCGCGGACGGCCGTGACCCCTCGTGGCTCTGGGACGTGCCCTTCGAGCGACTCGCCGGTCGTCGGGTGGTGGCAGCCGGTGACCGCGCCGCCGACCTCGCCGTCCGCCTGCACTACGGCGGCGTCGACCACGAGGTGCACCCCGGCTCGGCCCTCGCCGCGTGCCGGACGCTGCCGGTCGGCCCGGTCGACCTCGTCGCGAACTACACCGCGTTCTCCGACGTCCTGGCGGCCCGATGAACCCGGGCGCGAAACGCGGCAAACCGATCCGGGTCGTGCAGCTGTTCGGCGACCTGCTGGGCACCTATGGCGACGGTGGGAACGCCCTGGTGCTCGAGCGACGGGCCGCGTGGCGTGACCTCGCGGTCACGCGCGTGGATGTCACCGCGCTCGACGCCATCCCCGACGACGGCGACATCTACGTCATCGGAGGTGGCGAGGACGGGCCCCAGAGCCGGGCCGCGCGTCTGCTCGGCGAGTCGGGAGCGCTCCACACCGCGGTCGCCCGCGGTGCCGCCGTGCTGGCGGTGTGCGCGGGGTTCCAGATCATGGGCCGAACTTTCGTCGGCCCCGACGGCACGACCGTGGACGGTCTGGGCCTGCTGGACGTCACCACGACCCGCACGCGCGGACCCCGCATCGTCGGCGAGATCCTCGTCGACGCCGATCCGACGCTGGGACTGGGCCGCCTGACCGGGTACGAGAACCACGCAGGCGTGACCCGCCTCGGCGCGGGCGCCACCCCGGTGGGCCGGATCGTCACCACCCCGGCGGCGACCCCGTCGCCGAACCGAAACGAGGGCGCCTTCCAGGGGCGGATCATCGGCACGTACCTGCACGGCCCCGT
>JBDZUV010000143.1:0-7626 GCA_040255345.1 Actinomycetota bacterium
AACGCGCTGATCACCGAGAAGTGGGTTCCCGGTGAGAACGGCCGGGAGGGAACGGCCGAGGACGCGGACGTCACCCAGTCGACCGCGGGCACGGCGTTGCTCCATGCGCTCGCGGCTGATCCGACCGCTGCCGGTCGGAAGGCCCGGGGAGAGGACTCTGCGACCACCTTGGCCCGGGTCGGCTCGGTGCAGGGTCCCAAGACCCTGGCCAACCCCGACTGGGTCGAGTTCCTGCTCTACGACAACCAGGGCACCGACAAGGGTCGGATCCGCCGGGCGCTGACCACGTTCTTCCCCGACCGGCACCACGCGGAGATGATCGTCCGCCTCGACGGCAACCAGGCGCTCGACGATCAGAGCGCCTCGGCGGACTTCGTCACCCGGACCGCGGCCAAGTACCACTTCGACCACGCGACGACGCTCACCACCGGCGCGCCCTCACTGCTCCAGAACATCAACGACTACCTCGAGGGCGGCATGCTTCTGCTGGGTGGGATCGCCGCCGCGGTGATGGTCGTCATCCTGCTCGTGTTGTTCGACGTCCGCTGGCGTCTCCTGCCCCTCGGGGTGATCACCATCGGACTGGTCTGGGCGTTCGGCGTCGCCGGCTATCTCGGTATTCCACTCACCCTGGCCACGATCGCCGGACTTCCCGTGCTGTTGGGGGTCGGCATCGACTATGCGATCCAACTCCACGCGCGCGTCGAAGAGGAGGTGACGGTCAACCACGCCGAACATCCGATCAAAGAGACCGCCCAGAACCTCGCCCCGGCGCTGTTGGTGGTGACCTTCGATGCCGTGTTCGCGTTCGTGGCCCTGCATTTCGCCAAGGTGCCGATGATCCGCGAGTTCGGCTACCTGCTCGCCGTCGGCATCGCGGTGATCTGTCTGACCAGCATCGTCGTGCCGCTCGCGACCCTCGGCATCCGCGAGTTCAAGTCACCGACGAAACGCACCGTCTCGCGCCGGTCCGAGGCGCTCGGGCGCATCGTCGTGAGAATGGGGTCGTTGCCCCGCCGGGTCGGTGGGCCGCTCATCGTCGCCGCGCTGGTGATCTTCACCGCCGGGATCCTCACCGAACCCGAGCTGCAGTTGCAGACCGATCCCATCCAGTGGGTGAACCAGGACTCCCAGGTGATCAGAGACATCGACGCGCTGCAACAGGGCACCGGGTCGTCGAGTGAGCTGGGCGTGTACGTCACCGCCGACGGCGCGGACACCTCGGTGTTCACCCAACCTGCCGTGGACTACGTCGACACCTTCACCACGAACGAACTCGAGCGCAACGCGGCCACGTTGCGGACCGCCAACAGCGTCGTGGCGATCGTCAGCGACATCATCAACGACGTGCCCGGTGCGGGCCATGTCACCCCGACCGTCGAGTCGGTACGCGCGGCCTACGAACTCGCCCCCGGAGCCATCCAGCGTTCGTTCGCGACCCCCGACGCCGACGCGCTCAACATCGTCTTCCGGGCCGGCACGCCCGAGCACACGCCGGTGCCTCTCGACGTCCAGGCCACGGTCGTCCACGACATGGAGGCCCAGTTCTCGTCGTCGGAGGTGCCACCGGGTCTGTCGCTCACCCCGTCGGGGCTCGCCGTGGTCGGAGTCGGTCTGCTCGAGAACCTCGAGGCGAACCGGGTCCTGCTCACGTATCTGGCGATCGGGTTCGTCGCCCTGTATCTCACCATCCGGCTCCGCAGTGTCGTCCGGTCGCTGTTGTCGTTGATCCCGGTGCTGATCGCCGTCGGGTTGTCGTCGCTCGTGGCCTTCGCGTTCGACCTGAAACTGTCGCCGCTCACCGCGGTCGGTGGGCCGCTCGTCGTGGCGATCTGTACCGAGTTCACGTCACTGATCCTGTTGCGGTTCGTCGAGGAACGCGGCCGGGGTCACGCGCCCCGCGAAGCCATGGACCACACCGCCGCCCGCACCGGTCGTGCGTTCATCGTGTCGGCTCTCACCGCGGTGTCCGGCGTCGCGGTGATCGCGACGTCGTCGATGCCGCTGCTCCGCGACTTCGGGATCATCGTCGGTATGAACGTCCTGGTCGCCTTGGTCAGCGCCCTGGTGTTCCTGCCGCCGATGCTGGTGTGGGCCGAATCGAACGGACGGAACTGGATCTCGCGCCATCTGATCCCGGCCGAGGTGCTCGAGGCCGAGCAGGAGCGCCTCGCGCCCGCCCCGCGACCGGTCGGCCGATGACCCTCTGGGAACCGGGCGATCCCCGCATCGAGCAGGCCGCGGCGCCAGAGGGAGACGTCGACGACCCGACCTGGAGCGTCGCCGAACTCGGCGCCGCGATCGGGTCGTGCCTGCGCTCGGCCTTCGCCGACGAGATCTGGCTGCGCGGCGAGATCCGTTCGTTGCGCCCGGCCAATCGCAACGGGCATCAGTACTTCGACCTGATCGAGCCCGGCGCGGACCAGGGCGCGTACCCCGATGCGAAGATCTCGGTGAGCCTGTTCCGTGCTTCCCGCGCCCGGGTGCTCGACGTGCTCCGCGGTGCGCCGGGCTCGGCGGCGCTCATCGAAGGCGTCGAAGTGCGCATCCGCGGCAAGATCGACTGGTGGGCGGCCGGCGGTCAGCTCCGCCTGGTCATGTCCGACATCGACCCCGTGTTCACCCTCGGGCAACTCGACGCACAACGGCGCGCCCTGCTGGCCCGCCTGTCGGCCGAAGGACTCCTCGACGCGAACGCTCGTCGGCCGTTGCCGCCGGTGCCGACGCGGATCGGCCTGGTCACCAGCGCCGGCTCCGCGGCACATGCCGATTTCGTGCACGAGCTCCAGGCGAGCCGCTACGTCTTCGATGTCGTCCTGGCCGACGCCCGGGTCCAGGGCGCCGACGCCCCACGGACCCTCGTCGCCGCGATCGACAAGCTCGGCCGCGCCTCGGTCGATGTGATCGCCATCGTGCGGGGAGGCGGTTCGAGGACCGACCTGGTCGCCTTCGATCACCCCGACGTCGCCCGTGCGATCGCCGGTGCAGCGGTGCCGGTGTTCACCGGCGTCGGGCACGAGATCGACCGCAGCGTCGCCGACGAGGTCGCCCACTCGGCGTTCAAGACCCCGACGGCCGTCGCCGGCGCACTCATCGCCGCCGTGGCAGACGCCGAAGCCGAGCTCGAGGGGTTCGCCGTCCGCCTCGGCGCGTCGACGGACCGTCGCCTGGCCGCCGCGCAGCATGAACTCGCCGATCGACTCCGGCGGGTCGCACGTGCCGCTCGCGTGGCCGACGCGCGTGCGACCACCCATTTGCGCGCGCTGCAGCAGCAACTCGCGCTGGGTGCGCGTCGGATCCTCCGGGACGAGACCCGCGAATGGCGTCGGCGCCGCGACCGACTCGGTGTGGCCCCGCACCGCCGACTCACGCGCGCCGAGGAACGACTCGCCGGCGCCGATGCGCGACTGCAGGCCTCTGATCCCGAGCGTCTGCTGGCCCGAGGCTGGTCGCTGACCCGCACCACCGACGGCGAGGTGGTGCGCGCCGCCGATCAGGTCACACCGGGACAGTCGCTGCGCACCACGCTCGCGACCGGAACCGTGACCAGTACCGTGACCGCCACGACCGAACAGGAACCCCGATGACCGAGACCGACACGACCGCAACCGACACCGACGCGCCCGCGGCGTCCTATGCCGAGGCCACCGCGGAGATCGATGCCATCCTGACCGATCTGGAGCGTGACGACCTCGACGTGGACCTGCTCGCCACCAAGGTGCGCCGCGCCGCAGAACTGCTCACGTGGTGCCGGGGCCGGATCCGCGTCGCGGCTGCCGACGTCGCCGAGGCCGTCGACGCGCTCGGCGACGAGCCGACCGACCGGGGCGACGAGTCGGCCTGAGCGACCTCCCGAGCGGCCCTCTGGCGGGGTCACCCACCGCCAGTCCGCGGTGTGCGATCGTGGAAGGACCATGTTCGCTTCGCCGCTGCTCGCCGCGACCGCATCGGTCGGTTGGAGCATCACCGCGCTGACCGTGTACGCGCTGATCGCGATCCCGGTCGTGTTCTGGGGTCTCACGCGGACCGGCAAGCGGGGCCTCGCGTGGGTCCTGTTGCCGGTGCTCAGTGGCATCACCACGGTCGGTCTCTGGCTGTACGTGCACCAGCAGGTGCACTCGTGAACACGGTGCGTGCTCCCGGGCCGGTCACGGCACAGATCCGCCTGCCGGACCAGTCGGCGGTGCGGCTGGAAGGCGTGAGCGTCGGACACGGTGGCCGCCCGGTGCTCGACGAGGTCGACCTCGCGATCGAACGCAACATCTGCTTCGGGATCGCCGGCGACGCACCCGAATCGTTGGGGACGCTCGCGGACCTGATCGCCACCGCCCGCCGCCCGACCGCTGGGTCGATCCGGGTGCTCGGGTTCGACGCCGCGACGGAACCCGGTGAGATCCGTCGTCGTCTCGGCTATCTGCCCCATCCCCACAACGTGCCGCCCCACCTCCGGGTCGCCGAGTACCTCTCACTTCAGGCGGCCGCCCTCGGGGTCCCGCGGGAACGGTGGGATTCGACGATCGAGACCCTGCTCACCCTCGTGGGGATCGCCGGTCGGCAGCGGACGTTCACCGACCAGTTGTCGTCGGGGGCGCGCCAATTGCTGGGAGTGGCCGGTGCACTGGTGAACGACCCCGGCATCGTCGTCCTCCACGAGCCGACCGCGGGGCTCGACGTGCGCGCCTCGAGCCGGCTGTGGAACATGCTGCACCGGCTCACCGACGTCTCCCGGACGATCGTCGTCTGCAGTCGCCAGTTGTCGGAGTTGTCCACCGGCTGCGCCCGGATCGCCGTGGTGGACAACGGCCGCATCGCCGACCAGGGGCCGCCGACCGACGTGGTGGGCCGACTCGGGGGCGCCCGGCGGATCAGGGCGCGCCTGGCGAACGGAGCGGTGCGAACCCACACCGTCGCCGACGCCGCCGCCCAGGCTGCGCTGTTGAAGAAGCTGGTCGCCGCGGACCTCGAGGTGATCGAGTTCGCAGAGGTCGCCCCCGAACTCGACGACCTGCGCCTGGGAGCCCCGACCGACGAGCAGCGCCGGCCCGAACCGCCGCGACCGACCGGCGATGCGCGGTGACCGTCGACGCGCGCCCGGCCGAGGTCGTCGGCAATCCGGTCCGGCGTGACCTGTTGCTCCGCGCGCTCCGGTCGAACACGAACGCGACGATTCTGGCCGGGTGGACGGCGCTGCTCACGGTGATCGGCACGATCGTGCTCATCAACCAGCTCGGACTGACCCGGCCCTTCGCGACGGGCGCCCGGGCCGCGGAGCCGGTCGGGCGTGCCGTCGCGCAATGGTGGGTGGTCACCATCACCGTGGGCATGTGCCTGTTCGCCCCCACGACGACCGTCGTCGCGTGCGCGTCGCAGGGTGAACGTCAGCGTTTGCAGGGTTGGACGATGACCCTGGTCCGACCGTGGCGGGTGGTGACCGGGATCTGGCAACAACAGTGTGCCCTGATCGCCTTGGCGCTGGTACTGGCGCTTCCCGTGGCGGGGATGGCGTTGGCCGCGGGCGGTACGAGCGTGGCCCAACTCGGCGTCGGACTCGCGGGCGCCGCGCTCGCGGGTGTGGCCACGAGCGCCCTCGCCGCGGCGGTGGCCTGCCGGTCGGATCATGTGCTGCGGCCACTCGCCGCGACGCTGGCCATCGTGATCGCGCTGTACGCCGTACCGTTCGCCGTGCACCAGTCACGCACCCCTGCGACGGCCGACCCGGTGTTGCTCGCGGTTCCCGTCGTCGCGGTCGCCGATGCGGCCGCACCCCGGGCGTCTGGCGCACCGACGGCGGCGGGTGCTGCCGACGCCCCGCTCGACCACCTGGCGATGAACGTCGCCGATGGACCGGCCGATCTCCCCCCGTGGAGCTCTGCCGCCGCTGGTGCGGTGCTCGCCACGTTGTTGCTGCTCGTCGTCGCCAGATTCAGGATCGCCCGACCGCCGCGGCACTGAGGTGCCCGGGCACGGCGCCGGCGCCGGCGCCGGTGGTCATCTGCCCGAGTGACCGAACCCGCCGCGTCCGCGTTCGGTGCCCTCCAACTCGTCGGTCTCGACGAACGTGCACCGGGCGACCTGTTGCACCACGAGTTGCGCGATGCGGTCGCCGCGCCGCACCTGGTACGGGGTGTCGGGGTCGGTGTTGACGAGGAGCACCCGCAGTTCGTCGCGGTAACCCGCATCGATCAACCCCGGCGTGTTCAGGCAGGTGACGCCGTGGTGCAACGCCAGACCACTGCGCGGTTGGACGAATCCGGCCCAGCCCGGCGGAATGGCCAGGGCGATCCCCGTGCCGACGAGTGCCCGTCCGCCCCCCGGAGGCAACACGACGTCGTCGGCGGCATACAGGTCGGCGCCGGCGTCGCCCGCTCGGGCATAGGAGGGCGGGTCGATGTCGGGATCGAGCCGGACGATCGGTACCTCGGTCACCGGAGCGAGGCTACCGGTCGGCCTCCAGCACGGTGCGCAGTCGTGCGATGGCGCGGCGGAGCAGCCGTGAGACGTGCATCTGGGAGATGCCCAGGCGGTCCGCGATCGCATCCTGACTCAACCGGTCCCAGTAGTACATCCTGACGATGAGTCGCTCGCGTGGTTCCAGTTCGGCGAGCACGTCGGTGAGCACGATCCGGTCCTCGGCCGCAGCGAGACGAGGGTCGTCGACGAGCAGCACGTCGGGCGCGAGCGTCTGGGGGTGACCACCGGTCTCGGCGAACGGTCGGGTCTTGTAGGCGGCGCCGGCCTCCATGGCCTCCACGATCTCCTCGTCGGCCGCCCCGACCGCCCGGGCCAGTTCGCCGATCGTCGGCGGCCGTCCGAGCTGGGAGCCGAGCCTTTCGACCGCGGCGTTGACGGCACGGTGCAGGTCCTGCATGCGCCGTGGCACCCGGAGGTCCCAGGACCGGTCACGGAAGTGGTGTTTGATCTCTCCGACGATCGTCGGAGCGGCGAACACGTCGAAGGGGATGCCCCGTTCGGGGTCGAACCGGTCGACGGCGTTGATGAGACCGATGGACGCCACCTGGAACAGGTCCTCGAGCGGCACGCCCCGGTGGGTGAAGCGTTTGGCGAGTCGGCGTGCGAGGGGCAGGTGCCGTTTGACCAAGCGGTCCCGCAGGTCCGGGTTCCCGCTGCGGTGGTAGTCCACGAACCTCGCCCGACGCTCGCGTCGCCCTCCGGTGGAGACGAGCTGGAGTTGCATGTCAATGTTCCCTTCCAGGCGTCCGATCCCGAACCGCCCCGCTTGATGTGCCCATGTCGAAGTGCACCGTGACCGCCGGCGAGTCACCCCGCGTCGCGTCGATCCGGTAGGACGTGGTCGTCGCATCGAGGATCCGCTCCGTGTCGGCATCGGTCCCGGGCAGGTCGCCGGTCCCGTCGAGACCGACCACGACGGTCAGCGAATCGGCGCCCACGGTGAAGGCCGCGTCGAGCCGCGCCACGTTCTGCCCGCTGCCACGTCCCTCGTCCCCGGGTGTTCCGATCAAGACCCTGATCGCCTCCGACACGGCGATGCGGACGTCTTCGACCCGGTCGTAGTCGCCGCCGCACTGGGCGGCCACCTGGGCGGCCGCCAAGCGGATCAGCGGCGTCGACGCCGCCGTCGCGGGCACGTGCATCGCGATGTGATCG
>JBDZUV010000144.1:0-7622 GCA_040255345.1 Actinomycetota bacterium
TACGTGGCCGCGTTGCGCCACCCGCTGGCTACGGCGAAGGCGTTCGCGACGCTCGACGAGCTGAGCGGCGGGCGGGTCGTGCTGGGGGTGGGCGCAGGGCACGTCGCCGACGAGTTCGCGCTGCTCGGTGTGGACTTCACCGACCGCGGAGCGCTCACCGACGCCGCCATCGACGGGATCCGCACCGCGTGGAGCGACGAGTTCGGGTGGGTCGACGAGCACGGCGGCGCGTTCGGGCAGCGGCCCCGCCCGGTGCGAAGCGGCGGTCCGCCGATCTGGATCGGTGGGTCGTCGCCCGCGGCACTGCGCCGCGCCGGCCGGCGGGGCGACGGCTGGTTGCCCCAGGGCACGCCCAAGGCCGACATGCCGGCAGCGATCGCGCAGGTCGCCGAGGTGCGGGCCGCCGCCGGGCGGACGGGTCCGTTCACGATCGGGGCGATCGCCCGGCCGCTGTTCCTCGGCGACCCGGGTGACGGCTGGGACCTCGGCCGGGCCACGCTGGCCGGTGACGCCGATCGCATCCGCGCCGAGATCGCCGACTACGAGGCGATGGGGGTCGACATCGTCCAGGTGCGGTTCCGTAGCCGGAGCGTGGCCGAGTACGTCGAACAGGTCGAACGCTTCGCCGAGGAGGTCATGGCATGAACAACCCCGCCACCCCCGACGAGAGGAGCCCGCGATGACCCAGGACGTCGGCAGCGGCCGGTCCGACGAGCGCCCGGTGCGCCTGGGCGGCGCGCTGGTCACGATCGTCGACCCGCACCGGGGCCACGAGGTCGCCTACAACCGCTGGTACGAGCGCGACCATTTCTACGCGGGGTGCATGATCGGCAACTGGAACCTCTCCGGTGCCCGGTTCGTGGCGACCCGTGATCTCAAGGCGCTGCGCTACCCGGCCGATTCGCCGATCATTCCCGACCCCGAAGCCGGGTCGTACCTGTCGGTGTACTGGGTGCTGGCCGGCAAGTTCGGCGAGTGGATGCAGTGGGCCACCGCCCAGGTGAAGTGGCTGCACGCGCACGACCGGATGTTCGAGATGCGCGATCACGTGCACACGCTGATGTACAAGTTCCGCACCGAGTTCGAACAGCCCGACGGCGTGCCGGTCGAACTCGCGCTGGACCACCGTTCGCCGTACCTGGTGCTCGTGATCGGCCGCCCCGCCGAAGATGCGTCGCTCGACGGGATCGACGCCTGGTTCGCCGGTCGGGACCTGTTGGGTGCGGTCGGGGCGGAGCTCACGCCGTTGCCGCTGCCCGAAGACGTGGCCGCGGGCGTGCAGGCCAAGTCACAGGCCGACCATTTCTGTCAGCTCTGGTTCGTCGACGACGAGATCACCGATGTCTGGAACGACCGGTTCGCGCCCCTGGGTGACGCATTCGCCGCGGCCGGCCTGGGCGAGTTGCTGCTGGTCGCACCTTTCCGGGCGACCATCCCGGGCACCGACACCTACACCGACCAGCTCTGGTAGCCCACCACGCCCGTCGCGCCGGGGTCGGGCCGACGGAACGACGCCGGTGCTACGTTGCGCCTGGCCCGGTGAGACGCACCGAGCCGGCCGAAAGGAACACCCCGAATGGACTACGTGAACCTCGGCGGCACCGGGCTGCGGGTCTCCCGCCTGGCGCTCGGCATGATGAGCTTCGGTGTCGACGAGGGTCGACCCTGGGCGCTCGACGAAGACCGGGCCCGCCCGATCGTGCAGGCCGCCGTGGAGGGTGGCATCAACTTCTTCGACACCGCCGACACCTATTCCAAGGGCACCTCCGAGCAGATCACCGGCAAGCTGCTCGCCGGGATGCTCACCCGCGACGAGATGGTCGTGGCCACCAAGGT
Source organism: Actinomycetota bacterium (assembly GCA_040255345.1). Classification (GTDB taxonomy): domain Bacteria; phylum Actinomycetota; class Acidimicrobiia; order Acidimicrobiales; family Iamiaceae; genus JAFDWI01. Next base: position 1,837 of record JBDZUV010000144.1, read on the forward strand.
GTTCATGCCGATGACGCCCGGCCCCAACGGCGGCGGCCTGTCACGCAAGCACATCCTGTCGGCGATCGACGCGTCGCTGACCCGCCTCGGCATGGACCATGTCGATCTGTACCAGATCCACCGGTGGGATCCGCACGTGCCGATCGCCGAGACGATGGAGGCGCTCCACGACGTCGTCCGTGCGGGCAAGGCCCGCTACATCGGCGCCAGCAGCATGGCGTCGTGGCAGTTCGCCAAGGCGCAGCACGTCGCCGAGTCGAACGGGTGGACCAAGTTCGTGTCGATGCAGCCCCACTACAACCTGATCTACCGCGAAGAAGAGCGCGAGATGATCCCGTTGTGCCTCGACCAGGGGGTCGGGGTGATCCCGTGGAGCCCACTGGCCCGCGGGCTGCTCGCCGGCAACCGGACCCGGGCCGGTGAACGGCGCACCGCGCGTGCCGAATCCGACCGGTTCGCCGACCACCTCTACACCGACGACACCGACTTCGACATCGTCGAGCGCAACGCCCAGCTCGCGGAGCGTCGGGGCCTGACTCCCGCCCAGACCGCGCTCGCCTGGCTGCTCGGCAAACCCGGCGTGACCGCGCCGATCATCGGAGCGACGCGACTCGAACACCTCACCGAGGCGCTCGCCGCCGAGCAGGTGACCCTCGACGACGACGAGGTGGCCGCCCTCGAGGAGCTGTACCGGCCGCATCCGGTCGCCGGCCACTGACCGGGTCGTCGCCGTCGACCGATCGGGCGATCACCAGGCGCAGGCCGGCACGGGCCCGGGCTCGTCGGTAGTCTCACCTGATGCCCGACACGCTGCGACCCTTCTTCACCTTCCAGGGCGGTGTGGGCGCTGCGGCGCTCGAGTTCTACGCCGAGGTCTTCGACGATTTCGAACTGGTCGACGACCAGCGTTACGGCCCCGACGGTCCGGGGCCCGAGGGCACGATCATGGTGGCGACGTTCCGTGTCGCGGGCACCGAGGTGAGTTGTTCGGATTCACCGATCGATCACGCCTGGGGGTTCACCCCGGCGGTGTCGTTGTGGGTCGAGGCGGCCGACGACGCCGAACTGGAGCTGCTCTTCGGGGCGCTGTCGGTGGGAGGCACCGTGTACATGCCCCTGGGTGACTACGGCTTCAGCACGCGGTTCGGTTGGGTCGGCGACCCGTTCGGGGTCACCTGGCAGCTCAATCTGGCCTGACCGGGAACCCGGTCGGGCGTCAGTGGACCAGCGCAGGGGCCGGTTCGCCGGACATCCCGGACGATTCCGAGTCGGCCTGCGGCCCGGTGTCGTCGACCTTGTGCGGCAACAGCCATGCCGGGATCGCCGTGAAGGCGAGGATCACCAGGGCGACCGTGAAGGTCACCCCGAACCCGTCGGCGACCGCGGCGGGTGAGGTGACGTGCTCGGTCTGGTTGGTGAGCACGACGGTCATGATCGCGGCGCCGGCGGCGCTGGCGACCCGCTGCATGATGTTCAACAGCGTCGAGCCCCGGGCGATGGTCGGGCCGGTGAGGGTCTGCAGGCCGGCGGTGAACAGCGGCATCATCACCGCGCCCATCCCCAGGCCGGTGACGAACAGGGCGGTCAACAGCAGCGGGTAGGGCATCGTGGCGCTGATCTGGGTGAGCACGATCATCCCGACACAGATCGTGATCACACCGGGCACGACCACTTTCGATATCGGCATCCGGTCGGCGAGTTTCCCGGCGATCGGCATGGTGATCATCGCGCCGATCCCCTGTGGGGCGACGAGCAGTCCGGCGTGCAACGTGTCTTCGCCGCGGACCTGCTGGAAGTAGCTGGGCAACAACAGGTTGGCGCCGAAGAACGCCATCGCGAACAGGAAGGTGGCGATGACCGACATGGTGAGTTGCCGGTTCTGGAACAGGCGCAGGTCGAGCAGCGGGTGGGTGGGCTTGAAGGCGTGCCGCACGAACAGGGCGACCAGGACTGCTCCGACGAGCGCTGTCGCCCATACCTGTGGGTCGGCGATGGTGCCCTTTTCGGGGATGACCGAAATGCCGTACAGCAGCAGCGCCAGGCCGGGGGAGAGCAGCAGCATGCCGACGAAGTCGAACGTTTCCGACGGGCTGGGGACGTCCTTGGGCAGGACGATCATCGCGTAGATCACGGCGAGGACGCCGATGGGCACGTTGATCAGGAACACCCAGTGCCAGCTCGCGATGTCGATGAGCCACCCGCCGAGAATCGGGCCGGCGATCGGTCCCATCAGCATGGGCACGCCGAGCACCGACATGACCCGGCCGACCCGTTCGGGGCCGGCCGCGCGGGTCATGATCGTCATGCCGACGGGCATGATCATGCCGCCTCCGAAACCTTGGAGGACCCGGAACGCGATCAGCAGGCCGATGCTGTTCGCGGTCGCGCACAGCGCGGAGCCGATGACGAACAGGACCAGCGCCATGATGTAGATGCGTTTGGTGCCGAACCGGTCCGACGCCCATCCCGACATCGGGATCACTGCGGCGAGAGCGAGGGTGTACGCGGTCATGGTCCAGCCGACGACGGCGTAGCTGGTGTCGAACGCCTCCATGAAGGTCCGCAGGGCGACGCTGACGACGGTGATGTCGAGAATCGACATGATCGCGCCGAGCACGACGACCCCGGCGACCTTGAGGACGGCCGCGTCCAGGCCCGAATCGGATGCCTGATCGGCGCTCGGGGCGCCAGGGGCGTTTGACATGAGTGCTTCTCCTCAGGGGACGGCTCGAGCACGAATGGTGCGGGGGCTCGGCGTGACGCCGGGCGGGCCGACGTCACGGAGGGGTCCGTGAAATCGACCGGCGACCGGGGAGTCGCCGGCGGTAGGTTCGGTTGCGGCTGCTGGTTCGGTACTGCGTCGGGGGCTTCGGGTGCCGTGATCGACGGGCGGGCAGGAGCCCGGACGACGGTCCGGCGCTCAAGGTAAAGCGGTTACTTGGCGCCCGTCAAGTTGTTTTCGCCTAGGCTGGTCTCCGTGGACGTCGCCGTCGATACCCGTACCCAGATCCTGCAAGTGGCCCGCGAGTTGTTCGTGACCAGGGGTTTTGCCGCCACGACGACCCGTGAGTTGGCCGAGCGTCTGGGGTTCACCAAGGCCGCCCTCTATTACCATTTTCACACCAAGGACGATCTGTGGGCGGCGCTGGCCGAGCCGATGCTCGAGCAGATGCGGGCCATGGTCGACGACACCCCGGTCACCGCTGATGCCGAGGCGCGGGCGGCCTGGCTGGCGCGCTACATCGACACGATGCTCGACTACCGGGACCTGATCCAGGTGGTCCACCAGGACCCGTCCGCCAAACAGTGTCACGTCTTCGACGAGTTCGCCACGGTGTTCGAGGGGATGCTGCGGGTGCTGTCGGGCAGTGACGACCCCGATGCCGCGGCCCGCGTCAGGGCACGGGCCACGCTGGCCGCGGTGCGCGGCGGTCTGGTGCATGCGGCGGGCGACGAAGACCCCGACGAGCTGCGCGGCGCGACGCTGGCGGCCGCGTGCGGCGCGCTCGGCGTGCCCGTACCCACCGACGACTGACCCGTTCGGACCGACACGCTCGGCCGCCCGCCGGTGAGCCCTGCCCACGTGTCCGGCAGGTGGACTTGCGGCGACGTACCGGCGACCCGCGGTGGCCGCGTGTGGGTGACCGGTGCGAGCCCGGCGCGGGTCGGTCTCTCCCGAACGCGACGATGGCGACGTGGGCCCCGGACCGGCTCGGACTTCGGAGCGGGCTCCGATCTGCAGGGACCGCACCGGCTCACGCGGTGGGGATCCAGTTGCCGTGAAAGCCGACGGGCACCCGCACGGGGAGCTGCACCGCGGCGACCGGCTCGAGGGTGGCGGCGTCGACCACCTCGAGGCGGGACGTGTCTGATGCGGCGTCGTGGCTGAAACCCATGAGCACGCCGTCGTCCTCGGCGGCGTCCGGGGCATTGGGCACGAACACGAACTCGCCCACGGTCGACCCCGATCCGAAGGTGCGTGAGGTCGAGGTGCCGGTGGTGGCGTCGTGGCGGTACAGGGTGTTCTCGACGCCGATCGCCCCGTCGGAGTCGTTGCCGATCCCCACGGTGTAGCCGTAGCGGTGCGCCGAGCCGAACAGCCGCTCGTCGATGCGGGGGAACTCGTGGCCCCCTTCGGCGAGCGGCACGGTACGCACCGCGCCGGTGCGGCGGTCGAGCGTCCAGCGTTCGAGGCTGGGACGGCCCTCGTTGGGGCCGTTGAAGTCGGTGGCGAACATCCGGTCGTGACGCACCAGGTCGAGCACGACGGTGTCGGCCTCGTCGTACGCGTTCAGCGTGTGGAACACATAGCACGGGTCGATGTCGAACCACTGGGTGTCGGTGCCCTGCCCGTCGCGGGGCAAAAGGCCGATGCGGGCGGGGTAGTCGGCCGACCAGCGGTAGGGCAGCGACGCGCCGGTCATCGCCACGTCGAGGTCGAAGGTGACGGGAAGGTCGTAGATGACGATGGAGGATGCGGTGAGCGCGCAGTCGTGGAGCATCGGGGCACCGGTCGTCTCGACATCGACGAGTTTGGTGATGTGGGCATCCGCGTCGAGCACGCTGTAGCGGACCTTGTTGCCCCACGCCCAGTGATACGACACGGTGTGCAGCTCGCCGGTGGCCGGGTCGAGATGCGGGTGCGCGCTGAAGCCCCCGCCGAGGGTGCCGTCGAAGTCGCACGGCCCGATCGTGTCGAGTTCGTCGGTGAGCTCGTAGGGGTTCGAGCCGGCTTCGACGATGGCGAAGGTGCGACCGGCATGGCCGATGACGTTGGTGTTGGCCGAGAAGTCGAAGTCGCCGTTGGTCGGCCCGGGGTGGGGCGGCTCGCCGAGCGTGGCGGCAACGTCCGCCGAGCGGACCCAGCGGTTGCGGTACCACTCGGCGTGGCCGTCGCGCAGGCGGATCCCGTGCACCATGCCGGCACCGGTGAACCAGTGGTAGGTGGCCGGGTCGACGTCGCCGACCGGGTTGGGCCCGTTGCGCAGGTAGCGGCCGTCGAGGTGTCCGGGCAGCGTGCCTTCCACGGCGAGGTCGAGCACGGTCTGCTCGGTTTCGACCGGCGCGTAGACGCCCGACAGGTAGCGGTTCTGCACGGGGGTCGGGGCAGCGGATGGGGTGGTGGTCATGATCGGCTCCTGGTGAAATAGCGTTGCTATGCAACATTCATAGCGTCGTTATGGCATCCTGTCAAGGTGCCCCGTGTCGCCGACCCCGCCGTGCGTGCCGCGCTCATCGAGTCGGCCGCGCGGATCCTCGCCACCGAAGGGGCGTCACGGTTGACCCTGCGGCATCTGGCGCAACAGGTCGGCACGTCGACGATGGCGGTCTACACGCACTTCGGCGGCATGGACGCGCTGCGGCTCGAGGTGTGCACCGAAGGGTTCCGCCGGCTGGCCGCGCACCTCGCCGCGGTCGCACGCACCGACGACCCGGTCGCCGATCTGTTCGCGCTCGGGGTCGCCTACACGACGAACGCGCGCGAGAACCCGCACCTGTACCGGGCGATGTTCCTCGACCGGCTGCCGGTTCCCGCACCGGTCGATGTGGGCCTGGGGGCACCCGCGGGGCGGACCGCCGCGGTCGACGGGGCCGACGGGGCCGACGGCGACCAGATGGCGGCGATCACCGCGGATCTGATGGAGGAGAGCCTGGCCACCTTCGAGGTGCTCGTCGAGGCGACCACGCGCTGTGTGCAGGCCGGCCGGTTCACCGACCCGGGCGGCCCGCGCGCCCTCGCGGCGCAACTGTGGGGCGCGACGCACGGGATCGTGGCGCTCGAATTG
>JBDZUV010000012.1:0-4246 GCA_040255345.1 Actinomycetota bacterium
ATGCGAGCCGCTCGTCGGGCGCTGACATCGACGGTGACGCTGTCCAACTCGTCGAGTGCTTGTGCTACGAGCCGAAGTATGTGATCGGATGTTGCCACGACCGTCACCGTACGAGATGCCCTGCGTCAGGAGGTGGCCGATTTTTCGAATACGCAGGAAACGCAGCAAACCCTTGGTTCTGCTAGGTGGGCCGTGTGGGACTCGAACCCACAACCAACGGATTAAAAGTCCGCGGCTCTACCAATTGAGCTAACGGCCCGGGAGACCCGCCAATGTTATCGGTACGCATCTGCGTCGGTCCCGGTCGCGCGACGCTACAGACGTGACGGAACCTTCGCCCTACCCAGCTGGCCGTCGTGGAAACTACGGCATCGACGCGCCCTACGCACCGGCGCTGCTCGCCGCGGCAGCACTCGCCTTCGTCGTGGCCGGCATCGTCGCCGGTGTGTTCGCGCTCGTGATCGTCGGGGCGGTCTTCGCCGCGCTGGCTGCGCTCTATCTGTATGCGACCCGACGCGGGAAGTTCGTCGTCTGGGAGCGTCTACTCGACGACCTGGCCCTGTGCGGCGACGAGCAGGTCGCCGATCTGGGGTGCGGACGCGGCGCCGTGCTCCTCGCCGTCGCGAAGCGGCTCGATCGCGGGACCGCGCACGGCGTCGACGTGTGGCGATCGATCGACCAGTCGGGCAACGACCGGTCGATCACCGCGGCGAACGCCCGGGCCGAAGGGGTCGCCGACCGCGTCGAGTTGCACACCGCCGATCTGCGCCACCTGCCGTTCACCGATGGGTCGATCGACGTGGTGACGTCGTCGCTGGCGATCCACAACCTGCGTGACCCGGCGGATCGGGCGGTGGCCGTCGACGAGGCGATCCGGATCCTGCGTCCAGACGGGCGGATCGTGCTCGTCGACATCCGTGCCACGGAGGAGTATGCACGACGCCTGCGCGACGCCGGCCTCGAAGTCGGGGTCACCAGTGCCGGTCCCGACGGCCTGTTCTCGGTCGCCTGGCGGTGGGTGAAGGTCGTGACCGCGACGAAACCCGCAGGTCACGACCCGTCCGCGTCCGGTGTCACACCCGGGTCCTAGATTCGACCGGTGATGAGCGTCTGCCCGGTCTCCGATTCCGCGTCGCTGAGCGCCACCCTCGAGCCGGCTGCGCCGACCACGGCGGGGTTCGCGGTTCTCGACCTGGAGACCACGGGCCTCTCGCCGCGCCGGGGGGCCCGGACGATCGAGATCGGTCTCGTGGTGGTCACTGCCGACGGTGTGGTCGAGGACCGCTGGGAGACCCTCGTCGATCCGGGATGTGCCCCCGGCCCGACCCACATCCACGGCGTGACCGGCTCCATGTTGGACGGCGCGCCGACCTTCGCCGACATCGCCGGCGACCTCGCATCACGCCTTGCCGGGCGGACGATCGTGGCCCACAATGCAGCGTTCGACGTGAGCTTCCTCGACGCCGAGTTCAGGCGAGTGGGTCTCCGCTGGACCCGTGAACCGCTGTGCACGATGGCGCTGGCCCGTCGGCGTGGCTACCGCCCGGCCAATCTCGCCTTCTTGTGCAAGACGTTCGGGATCGTCAATCGGGGCGCGCACCATGCCCTCGGCGACGCGGTCGCCACGGCCGAACTGCTGACCCTCCTCGCCGTGCAACCAGAAGAGACCCCCGGCGCCGTCGGTTTCCCGACCGGCTACCCTCTGCCCTTCGGCCGGGTGCAGGTCCGCCCGGTCGACTGAGCCATGCCCGATCCGGTCCCTCCCACCGTCGCGGCGCTGCTTCGACGACGCAGTGTGAAGCGGTTCGTCGAGCCGGGGCCGACCGACGCGCAGCTCGAACTGATCCTGCGGGCGGCCACGACCGTCCCGGACCACAACGAGTTGCATCCGTGGCGGTTCGTGGTGGTGAGCGGCGAGGAACGTCGGGCCTTCGGCGAGGCGCTGGTCGCCGGCGGGCTCGAAGCCGATCCCGACCTCGACGAGTCCCGGCAACGCAAGCTGTTCGACAAGGCGTTTCTCGCGCCCACGTTCGTGGTCATCGTGTTCTCCCCGAAGTCGGGCAACGTCGCCGAATGGGAACAGCAGGCGTCGGCCGCGACGACCGGCTACGCGATGGCCCTGACCGCACATCTCCTGGGGCTCGCCTCGATCTGGAAGAGCGCGTCGGTCTTGAGCGGGACCATGCTGATGCGCCTGCTCGGGTTGACCGGCGACGAGCGCCTCATGGGTTGGGTGAATCTGGGGACGGCGATGGGTCCACCGAGAGACCGTCGGAATCCGGTCGACCCGTCGCAGGTCGCGTCCCGGCTGGTCTCGGGGCGGCCTGAGCCCTGGGATCAGTTCGAAGCGGGCCAGGCGTAGGCGACGCCGGTCAGCTCCGTCGAGACGTCCCAGAGGCGACGTGCCGCCTCGGCGTCGGATGCAAGACGGGACCGGCCGACCCGCTTGGCGGCCTTGCCGGACTGCTCCAGGAAGCCATCGGGGCCGAAGTAGTCGTTGCCGACCACGTCGGTGGCGGTCGCGGCATGGACCTGGGGGATCGCGCCCTGCTCCGACGACTGGGCGAGCAGTCGATCACCGATGCGCGTGAGGGTGTCCATGACCCGGTTCGCGCCCCGGTCACCCGGGCCGTTGTGGGTCAGGTTCGTGGCCGCATAGCCAGGGTGTGCCGCGGCGGCGACGAGTGCCGTGCCGTGCGCGTCGGCGAGGCGGGCCAACTCCGTGGTGAACAACAGATTCGCGAGCTTCGACTGCCCGTAGCGCAGCCATGCGCTGTAGTGCCGTTCGGCGGCCAGGTCGTCCCAGTGGATCCATCCGGCACGATGGCCACCGGATGACACGGTGACCACGCGCGGCGCGGTCGCCGCCAGCAAACTCGGCAGGAGTCGGCCGGTGAGCGCGAAGTGACCCAGGTGGTTGACCCCGAACTGAGTCTCGAATCCCTGCACGGTGCGTGACTCGGGCGGCGCCATGATCCCGGCGTTGTTGACGAGCACGTCGACCGTGTCGGTCCGGTGCGCGATGTCGTCTGCGGCGGTGGCGACCGACTCGAGATCGGCGAGGTCGAGCTGCACCGTCTCGGGAGCGGGGCCGCTTGTTGCTGCCGCGCGGACCTCGTCGAGCGCGGCCGCGGCACGTTCGGGGTTTCGGCAGGCGAGCAGGACGCGGGCGCCGGCAGCGGCCAGGGTCCGTGCCGTCGCCAGGCCGAGTCCCGAGTTCGCGCCGGTGACCACGACGGTCCGGCCGTGCTGATCGGGAACGGTGGGAGCGGTCACCCGATCAGTCTCGCGCCCCCCGCCACCCGATCGCATCCGAACTCCGGTACGAAACCTGCTGCATGCGCCGAGAGTGTCCCGAAGTTCAGAGGCGTACCGGTCGGTCGCACACACTCGCGACGCACTCCGGGACGAAACCCGCGCCGGACGCCGAAGATGTCCCGGAGTTCGCCTTGACGATGACGCGGGGCGCCACGTTCTGTCGGATGCTTGCCGAATGCAGCGCGGTTTCCGGTCCTATGCGCCGGAGACGTCCCAGAGTTCGGGTGGGGTCAGGGAGGTGGGGTCAGGGAGGTGGGGTCGGGGCGTGGGGTCGAGCGGGTGGGTCGGTGAGAATGCCGCGCAGCACGAGGTCGACCGCGGCGGTCGCCTGGGCGACCGGGTCGGGGTCGTTCGGGTCGAACCGGCCGGCGAGCGCCGGCAGACTGGCCAGCCCGCCGGCGCCGTGGCCGATCAGAAAATGCAGCGTGGCCGCCGGGATGCGTCGGGCCCGGCCCTGCTGTTCGAGCAGGCGCAGCGCCGCGTCGGCGACCTGGTGAGCCGGTCGCAGATAGGTGGAGTAGAGATGATCGAGCCGATCGCCGGGGTGCATCGCCTCGTAGTTGATGATGCGGATGAGCGCGGGCCGGGCAGCGGTCAACTCCACGTAGCGGATCAGGATCGCGCGCAGTCGGTCGTAGGGATCATCCGGAGCGGCCGCCGCGACGGTCACGAGTTCCACGGCGAGTGCGGTGAAACCGTGGGCGACCGCGTCGCGCCACAGGTCGTCCTTGGTGCCGAAACGCTCGTGCACGAGATTGTGACTCACCCCGAGGCGACGGCACAGGCCACGCACCGACGTGCCCTCGAACCCCTGGTCGCCGAAGTCCTCGAGTGCCGCATCCAACAGCTCGGCATCGGACACGCGCCGGGGGGAGGGCATCGGCGTAGGTTGCCGGAACGCTTGACAGGCGTCAAGATCGCCGCGTGC
>JBDZUV010000012.1:4346-24317 GCA_040255345.1 Actinomycetota bacterium
AGGGCATCGGCGTAGGTTGCCGGAACGCTTGACAGGCGTCAAGATCGCCGCGTGCGTCGACGGTCGTCGCGTCGACCACGGTCTCGTCGATGCCGAGCTCGCTTCGGGCGTGGACGGTCGTCGCGTCGACCACGGTCTCGTCGATGCCAAGATCGTCTCCTCCGTCGACGTTCGTCGCGTCGACAGCCACGTCGATACCCCGCCCCTCCCAGGAGCAGCCCGATGCAACTCGACCCCCTCGCCCCGCTTCGCGACCTGGTCACATCGAACCTTCGGTCGGCCTTCGCGGCCGACACCCTGCCCGGCATCCAGTACACCGACCCGCCCGGGGACCCCGGCCTGTTCGGCCCCGACTCGGTCACCTGGAAGGTGCACGGGCACCCCTCGGGCATCATCGGCGGGTTCTCGTCGCTGATGCTCCAGGCGCTGCATCCCCTCGCGATGGCCGGCGTCGCCGAACACTCCGACTACCGGCGCGATCCCTTCGGGCGTCTGTCGCGCACCGCCTCGTTCGTCGCCGCCACCACCTACGCATCGACCGAGGTCGCCGAAGCGGTGATCGCCCACGTCAACCACGTGCACACCTTCATCGAGGGCACCGCACCCGACGGACGCCACTACTCCGCCCTCGACCCCGAGCTGCTGCGCTGGGTCCACGTGGCCGAGATGGTCAGCATCCTCAACGCCCACCGCCGCTACCACCCCTTCCCGGTCCGTGGCGACGAGCTCGACCGCTACTTCGACGAGACCGCGATCGTCGTCGAGAAGTTGGGAGGCACCGACATCCCGCGCAGTCGCGCAGAGGTACGCCGGTACCTGCGGGACGTGCGCGGCGACCTGGTCTGTGGCGACCAGGCGAAACAAGCCATGGCTTTTCTCATGTCCCCGATCGGCGACGACCCGGTGTCGAAGGGCATCTCGACGTTGCTGATCCAGGCGGCCATCGGCCTGTTGCCCGGCTGGGCGCTGCAACTGCACGGCATCCGCCGGCCACCCGGTTTCGACGCGTTCTCCGTCCGACCGGCCGCGTTCTCGCTGGTCCAGACCCTGGCCATGCTCATGGGGCCGTCCCCGGTCCGGGCCGCCGCCCGGGCGCGTGCACTTGGGGACCCTTCCACGGACGCGGCCGACCCCGCCGGCCCGGCCTGAGCCCGTGACCCATCCGAACTTCGGGAGGTGATGTGCGCCCGAGTCACGGATCTCCCGAAGTCGCTCAGGATTGCGCGGGCAGGGCGATCGACTTGGGTTCGAGGTACGCCGACAGCCCCTCGGGGCCGAACTCGCGGCCCAGGCCCGACGCCTTGAAGCCGCCGAAGGGTGAGGTGAAGTCCATCAGGTACTGGTTGATCCCGAACGTGCCGGTACGGACCTGCCGGGCGACGTCGAGCCCGTGGTCGGTGTCGCCGGTCCACACCGAACCGGCCAGGCCGTACACCGAGTCGTTCGCGATGGCGATCGCCTCGGCCTCGTCGTCGTAGGGGATCACGCACAGCACCGGCCCGAAGATCTCCTCCTGGGCGATCCGCATCGAGTTGTCGACGTCGGCGAACACGGTCGCCTCGACGAACCAGCCGGTGTCGATGTCGGGTCGGCCACCGCCGGCGACGATCCGGGCGCCTTCGGCCTTGCCGATGTCGATGTAGCCCTCCACCCGATCGCGCTGGCGTTCGGCCACCAGTGGCCCGAGCGTGGTGGTCATCTCGGTCGGGTCGCCGGTGACCTGGCGTCGACCCATCTCCGCGAGCGCCTCGACCCAGGTGTCATAGCCCGAGCGGGGCACCAGGATGCGCGTCTGGGCGACGCACGCCTGGCCGTTGTTCATCAAACCGGAGAACTCCAGACCGGGCACGGTGGTCGCCGGGTCCGCGTCGGCCAGCACGATGGCGGCCGACTTGCCACCGAGCTCGAGGCTGCACCGCTTGAGCTGCTCGCCGCACAACGACGCGATGCGTCGCCCCGCCGCGGTCGAACCGGTGAACGCGATCTTGTCGACGCCCGGGTGGGTGACGAGATGTTCGCCGACCTCCCGACCCCCGGGCACCACGTTGAACACCCCGTCGGGGATCCCGGCCTCGGCGACCAACTCGGCCAGCAGGAACATGTCCAGCGGCGTCTCCGGCGCAGGTTTGATCACGATCGTCGAGCCCGACACCAGGGCCGGCGCGATCTTCGACATCGACACGAACTGGGGCACGTTCCAGGGCACGATCGCGCCCACCACGCCGACCGGTTCGCGGCGCACCAGCATCGGACCGAACACGCCGTCGCGACGTTCCTCGAACGTAAAGGTGCGGGCGAGGTCCACGAAGTACTGCAACATCACCTGGGGCATCGGCGCCTGGGCCATCTGTGAGAACAGCATCGGCGACCCCATCTCGGCGGTGATGATCCGGGCGAAGTCGTCGAGGTGCGCGGCGTACAGGTCCGCGAGCTTCTGGACGACCTCGGCGCGCTCGACCGGATCCAGGCGCGGCCACGGCCCGGTGTCGAACGCATCCCGCGCGGCGGCGACCGCCCGGTCGATGTCGCCCTTCGTGCCCTCGGGCACGCGACCGACCAGGTCGTGGGAATAGGGCGAATGCACCTCGATCACCGCCGACCCGCCGGGGTCGATCCACTCGCCGCCGATGAACAGTTTCTCGTAGGTGCTCACGCCGCCGATCCTAGGAGACCGCCGGGCGTGCCGTTCGTCGGATGCCGGGTGCATCGTCGTCGCCTACCGGGGCGCGGTGTGCTCCAACTCCTCGTACGGTGATCGGGAGAGCGAGGTCGCCGCGACCGGCGACGCGACGCCGAGAGACGGCCGGCTGCGCAGCGATCTGCCGGGCACGATCACGAATCTGAGCAGTTTCGGTCGTACCCGGGCCTCTCGGCGGTGCCCGGCTCACCGGTGGCGGACGAGGACCTCCTGGGCGTAGGTCGCCACGTGATTCCCGGCCGTGTCGAACGCGTTGGCCACCGCCAGCCCCCGCGACGACGACAGGCCGTGGCAGAGGGTGTCGGTCAGCAGCCAGTCGTCCAGTGTCGGGGTGCGGTGGAACCAGATGGCATGGTCGAGGCTCGCGACCATCCAACCGTCGTGGTCGTCGTCGCCGAGCGTGGCATCCGGGTGCTGGGACGCAACCGTGTCGCAGGGCGTGTCGTCGGAGACGTAGGCCAACGCGCAGGCCTGCATGAGCGGGTCGTCGCCGATCGGGTCGGCCATCCTGAACCAGTTGGTCTGGTGCCCCGGTTCGGCCACCTTGTGGGCCTCGAACATCTCGGACCACCGGTTCGGCGGCGTGTCTTCGGGTCGGGCGATCGTCGGTGCGACCGCCCGCTCCACGGTGGGCCCCGCCTCGGGCCGCTGGAACGACGCCGACATTCCCAGGATCGCGCCGACCGCCTGGCGGGCGACCACGCTGCGGGTCACGAACGAACGGCCGTTGCGGAGCCGGTCGACCTCGAACCGGATCGGTTCGTCGTGATCGCCGCCCCTGATGAAGTACGCATGCAACGAATGCACGAGGAAGCCGTCGTCGACGGTGGCCGCCGCGGCACGCAGACCCTGGGCGACGATCTGGCCACCGTAGAGCCCGCCCCACGGGTACTTCGGCCCGACCCCGATGAACGTGTCCGGGCCGTGCATCTCCAGTGTCATCATCGTCGCGAAATCCACGGCCGGGAGTCTCCCAGGAGCGCTCACGGTGGGGCGAAACGCACGGGCGGCGCCCGCCGACCGTCGCTAGGGCGTGCGGGTCACCTCGACCACGGCGGCCTGCGCCTCGACACCCGAGATCGCATCGCCGAGCAACGAGGTCGACGAATGGCCGATCCGGTCGCCGAGGAAATGCGCGGCCAGAGCGACCAGCATGCCCACGATGTTGCCGAACAGCCACGAATGCGCCGCCCCCTCGATCCCGTTGTGGGGCACCGCGAACAGCGCCGGGATGATGATCGCGAGCGTCAGCGACGTCGTGATCATGACCGTGGACAGATGGCGGTGCAGCACCCTCGCCTCGGTCAGATACAGCGACGAGACGGCCCACGGCACGCCGGCCAGCATCATCTCGGGCAGAATGCGCGCCGCGTCGGAGTACTGGGCGCCATAGACGACCGTGATGATGCCGCTTCCGGCGAACGCCGCCACGGCGGCGAAGGCCATGATCCCGACGGCGATGATCATCGCCATGCGCACCTGGCCCTGGATCGCATGACCCTCCTTGCCCCCTTCGGCCAGCAGCGCCTGCCCGATCGCGTAGGGCACCCAGCAGGTGGTCGACACCACCCCCCAGGCGACGTAGAAGGCGGCGTTGGTGTCGGCGTTCACGTGGGCGAGCACGATCACCGGGAGTGCGAAATACGGCGCCTGGTAGCCGATCGTCGAGATGAAGTTGACCGCCGAGTAGCGGATCATCGGACCGGTCGAACGGGGCTTGGGGCCCAGGCGGAGTCGACCGCCCGAGAGTCGGTTCGCCAGTGGCGCGCCGATCACGCCGGTCGCGACCAGGGGAATGACCGACCAGGCGAACAGCCACAACTGCGGGTCGGTGTCGGGATGGATCCACAGCACGAGCGGGAGGCGGCCGACCGAGACCAGGGTGATGCGTCCCAGCACCCAGCCCCATCGTCGGATCGTCATGCAACGGACGTCGAAGATCATCGACAGCGCGGCGCCGATCACCGAGACCACGAACGCGGCCGGCCAGATCCCGCCCGACTGGAACAACGGCTCGGTCGAGGGTGGGTCCACGAGCAGGAGGAAACCGAGGTACGCCGCACCGACGACGGCCGCCGCGGCGACCGTCGCGAGGATCGACCACGTGTAGATCGTGTCGGCGTCGTCGGAACGTCCGACGGCGAAACGTGCGAGCGCGACGGGCAGGCCCAGCCCGGCGACGTACGTGACGAAGTTGACCGACGTGAACAGCGCGGTGCCCGTGCCGACGACCGACTTCGCGTCGACGTTCGCGGCGATCAACCAGAACACCGCGCCGCCGAGCGCCTGGACCGCCGCGCCCACGACGAGCACCGCGGAGCCGGTGACGAGCTGTCGATGGGCACCGACCTTTCGGCGCGCACGGGTGGCGGAACGTTCCGGAACCTCCCCAGTATCCAATGGGCGCGACGCAGCGTCGGTGTCAGTGGTCACCAGGATGAGCATGTTACCCAGTCACCGATCGACGCCGAGGGTCCTCTGACGACTGGTGTGGGGGAGCCCCCGGGCGCTTATCGTGCATGGACGTGTCCACCCCACGTCGACCCGACCGCTGCTCTCGCGTCGACTCGGCCGGGGTCGGGCTGGCGGTGTGGGAATGGGGTGACGCCGGCGACCCGCCGATCCTGTTCGCCCACGGAGGATTCGACTTCGCCGGGACCTACGACGGCTTCGCGCCGCTCATCGCCGACGCGGGTTGGCGGGTGGTGTGTTGGGATCACCGCGGCCACGGTGATTCGGACCATGCGGACCTGTACGGCTGGGAGGCCGATCAGCGTGACGCGGTGGCCGTGATGGACTGGATCGGCCCCGACCCGATCCCGGTGCTCGGCCATTCCAAGGGCGGGGGCCTGTTGCTGAACGTGGCCGACGCGTTGCCGCATCGGGTGAGCCACCTGATCAACATCGACGGACTGCCGTCGCGCCGGAGTTGGCCGGACCTGTCCGAACGTGACCGGACGAGCCTGCGGGCCGACGCGGTCTCGGACTGGTTGGACCATCGGCGCACCACCGCCGGCGCGAGCCGCAAGCCGGGAACGATCGACGAGCTGGCCCGACGGCGTCAGCGGATGAACCCACGACTCGACCTGGATTGGCTGCGGTACCTGGTGCCGATCGGGGCGTACGAGTCCGAAGACGGGTGGCGTTGGAAGATCGACCCGTCGATGCGGATGGGAGGCGTCGGGCCGTGGCAGCCCGAATGGTCGATGATGCGCCTGCCGGGTCTGGGCATGCCCGTGCTCGGGATTCTCGGCCTCGCGGTCGAGGTGATGGGCTGGGGCACGCTTCCCGAGGACGTCGTGCCGAATCTGCCCGAGCGGGCCCGGTTCGTGCCGCTCGAGGGCGTCGGCCATTTCGTGCACATCGAACAACCCGAACTGGTCGCCGAGATGGTCCTGGACTTCCTGCCGTGACCTCGACGACGAGCGACGCGGCCGAACGGCGCCGCCACAAGGCCGGTCCGGTGGTCTTCGACATCGAGGTCGACCCGGTCGACCCCTCCCTCGTCGCGATCGGCCCGCAGGTGACCGGGCAGACCGGTACCCGCGCCCCGGTCCGCGCCGCCGGCGAACCGACCGTGTGGTTGCAGCACAATCGCATCCGCCTGGCGCTGCACCGGTTGCGCGACCGGAGCGACGATCGGGTCCGGCCGCTGCTGCTGCTCCACGGGCTCGGCGAGTGCACGCCGGCGGATCCTCCCCAGGCCGTGGCGGCCTGGCCCGGAGAGGTGTGGGGACTGGACTTCACCGGGCACGGGCACTCCAGCATCCCCCGTGGTGGTGGCTACACCGCCGAGATCCTCATGGCCGATGTCGACGCGGCGATCGCGCACCTCGGGGAACTCACCGTGTTCGGTCGCGGGCTGGGTGCGTACGTCGCCTTGTTGATCCAGGGGGGACGGCCGTCGCTGGTGCGGGGCGCCGTGCTCGTGGACGGACCCGGCATCGTCGGTGGTGGGATCGGCCCGAGCGCGCCGCGGGTCACGACTGCGGCACGGTCGGCGGTGACCCCCGATCCCTTCGCCCTCGCGGAATTGACCGTCGACGTGCGCCCACCCGATTACGCGGTCGACTACCTGCGTCTGGCCGTGCGCTATTCGGACCTCGGTGAGCCGGTCTCGCTGTCGGGTCACGTCCGTCCGCCCTGGATGGCCGCGCTCGACGGGCTCCCGGGCGTGCGTTCGCTGCCTGCGGTCGACGCGCTCGCCGACTACGCGACCATCTGAACGACGCGACCATCTGATCGGCGAGCTCGGCGAGCTCGGCGAGCTCGGCGAGCGGCGACCGGGCGGGTCGTCAGGCGTCGCGGTGGGCGACGTACCAGGCGAGTTCGGTGAGTGCGTCGATCACCGGGCGGTCCAGCAGATCCGGACGCAGTGCCGCGGTGGCTTCGCGGGCGAGCGCATCCACACGGGCCTCGATCGCCTTTCTCGCTCCCACCGAGATGAGCACCTCCTGGATCCGCGCCACGCCGGCATCGTCGAGCTCGCTGTCACCGGCACCTTCGAGCACCTCCCGGTGACCACGGTCGGCACGCGCCAGCCCCTCGGCCAACAGGGTCGTCGGCTTGCCCTCGCGGAGGTCGTCGCCGACCGGCTTGCCGGTGTGGGCGGTCTCGCCGAACGCCCCCAACAGGTCGTCACGCAGCTGGAACGCCTCGCCGAGCGGTTCGCCGTACGCGCTCAGGACCCCGCCGAGCCGGTCGAGCCCGCCGGCGATCGCCGCGCCCAGATGGAGCGGCCGCTCCACGGTGTACTTGCCCGACTTGTAGCGGGCGATCCGCCGGGTTCTCGTCGGATCGGGCTCGCCGCACGCCGTGCCGTGCAGGTCGAGGTACTGGCCCGAGTTCAACTCGATGCGCAGCGTGTCCCAGACCACCCGTGCCGCGCGGGGGGCATCCACGATCAGTTGATCGGCGTAGACGTGGGCGAGGTCGCCGATGAGGATCGCCACGCCCTCCCCGTAGCGTCGCGGTTCACCCTTCCAGTCGCCGTCCCGGTGGGCGTCGGCGAAGGAGAGGTGCGCGGTCCGCCGCCCCCGACGGACGGCGGAGCCGTCCATCACGTCGTCGTGGATCAGTGCGAACGCCTGCAGCAACTCCAGTGCGGCCCCGGCGTCGGTCACCCGGGGGTCGTCGCGTGCGCCGCCGGCCGCGATCGCCCCCCACTGACAGAACGTGGGCCGGATGCGTTTGGCATGCGCCATGACCAGGTCGCGGAGCGCTTCGAGCGGCTCACGGAGTGCCGCGTCGAAGGTCGCCCAGCGTTCGATCTCGCCGTCGAGGAACGGACCCAGGCGCGCCTCGACCCGGGCTGCGACCTGGCTGAGGCTCGAGGGCGCAACCGGGGCGTCGACCGGCGTCGGAGTCACGACTCCGCAGGCTATCGGCGGACCCGCGACGAGGCGCCATCTCCCCGCGGCATCCGGCCGGTCGGTACATTCGGTCGCTACCGGTCCGACCACCACCGAGGTCTCGCGTGTCCCACGATGGTTCCGAACGAAATCAGAGACGGGTCTCGGGACTCGCGGCGGTGCTGGCCGTCACCGTCGCCCTGACGGCGGGTTGCTCCGGGGCGAGCTCGTCCACCGCCACCGGCGGGCCGACCTCGGCACCCCTCGACACGACGATCCCCCTCGACACGTTGGCGCCGCCGACGGTGGTGGACGCCGCGGCCACGACGGTCCTGGCGATCGACAACGATTTCGAACCCAAGCACCTGCGCATCGCCGCCGGCACCACGGTCGAGTTCAAGAACATCGGCCACAACAAGCACAACATCGTCCCGAACGATCCCCAGGCGGCTGGCTTCGCGGTCGGCGAAGACGACTTCCCGACCGGATCGAGCTACTCGTTCACGTTCACCCGGCCGGGTACCTACGCCTACTACTGTACGTTGCACGCAACGCCGACCGCCGGTTCGATGCGTGGGGTCATCACCGTCACGAAGTGAATCCGGTGGATCCCACGACATCCGCCCGAGGCCGGGCCGATCGAGTCCAGGGGGACCAGAACATGCACACGCCACGCCGTAGCACCGGCCTGGTCGCCGTCATCCTGTTGACGGTGTCGATCCTCGCGGGGTGCGCCTCGTCGGGTT
Source organism: Actinomycetota bacterium (assembly GCA_040255345.1). Taxonomy (GTDB): domain Bacteria; phylum Actinomycetota; class Acidimicrobiia; order Acidimicrobiales; family Iamiaceae; genus JAFDWI01. The sequence continues at coordinate 13,142 of JBDZUV010000012.1, forward strand.
CCGACGGCGCCGATGCCACCTCGGCGTCGACCACGACGCGCGCGGGCGCGGGGCGGACCTTGAAGGTCCCCGCCGACTACGCCACGATCCAGGACGCGGTCGACGCGGCTCGTCCCGGCGACCTCGTGCTCGTGCCCGCCGGCACCTACAACGAGGCGGTGAACGTCACCACCGACCGGATCGTGATTCGAGGCGAAGACCGGAACAAGGTCGTGCTCGACGGCAAGTTCGGCTACGAGAACGGCATCCGCGTGCTCGGCGCGAAGGGAGTGGCGATCGAGAACATGACCGCCCGCAACTACACCTCGAACGGCTTCTTCTGGACCGGAGTCGACGGCTACCGGGGCTCGTACCTCACCGCCTACAACAACGGTGACTACGGCATCTACTCGTTCGACTCGGTCAACGGCGTCTTCGAACACTCCTACGGGTCGGGAAGCCCCGACGCCGGCTTCTACGTGGGCGGATGCAACCCCTGCAATGTGCTCATCGACGACGTCGTCGCCGAGTACAACGGCCTCGGCTATTCGGGCACCAACTCCGGGGGCAACCTGATCATCGCCAACTCGACCTTCCGCCACAACCGGGCAGGCATCGTGCCCAACACCGGAAGCTACGAGAAGTGCTATCCGGAACGGGACAACACCATCGTCGGCAATCTCGTCTACGCCAACAACTACGACTCGGGCCCGGCCATCGACAACGCCCGGCTGGCGCAGGAGAACGGGATCCTCGTGGCCGGCGGTTGGGACAACAAGATCCTCCGTAACCGCATCGACGACCACCACCTCACCGGGATCGCCCTCGTGCCCTTCCCCGAGACCGACGCCACCGACGTCGAACCGGCGAAGGCAGCCGCCACCTGCGCGGATCAACCCCGACCTCCGGCAGACCTGAAGGTCCCCGACACCGTGTTGTGGAGTGCCCGCCACAACCGCGTCGAGGGCAACGTGATCACCAGGTCCGGACTCGCCGACCTGGGGGCGTTCGACCAGGACGCCAGCCACGACAACTGCTTCGTCGACAACGACTTCACGTCGTCGCAGCCGGCGAAGATCGAGACGCTGCTTCCCTGTGAGGGGACCGGGACGGGTTCTTTCGACGACCAACCGCTCGAGGTGATGAAGCTCATCAACCGCGAGACGCCACCCTCGGGTGACTACAAGACCCAGCCGAAACCCCCGGCGCAGAAGAACATGCCGAATGCGCTCGGCGCCAAGGCCGTCCCGGCGGGTGCCCCACCGGACTTCGACGTCGACGCGGTGAAGGTGCCGACCCTGCCGACCTCGTGACACGCCGGCCCGTGCGTCACCGGACCGGGGCGGTCGTGATCGTGGCCGTCGCAGTGCTCGCCGCCGCATGTGGCGGTGCCGGCTCGACCGTCGCCCCCGACCGGTCGGATCGCGCCGTGCAGCCGGTGAAGGGAGTGCATCCCAACCGTTCGCTGGTGGCCGACGGTGGACAGTTTCTGGCGAGCTGTCCGTTCAGCCACCAGGCGAACGACGATCCGATCGTGCACCGGGGCCACGCCGGGATGTCGCACACCCACGAGTTCTTCGGCAACGTCTCGACCGACGCGACGAGCACGTACGCGTCGTTGCTCGACGCGGAGACCACGTGCAGCGACGCGGGGGATCACTCCGCGTACTGGGTGCCGGCCCTCTCGGTGGACGGCCGACGGATCGCCCCCAAACGGGTCGACGCCTACTACCGGGTCGCCGACGGGGTCACACCCGGCGAGGTCAAGCCCTTCCCCGACGGCCTGGAACTGCTCGCCGGCGACATGCACGCCACCACGTCGGCGCCGTTCACCGTTGCCGCCTGGGCATGTGGCGGGTCACCCGAGGTCGCGGCCGCGCCGCCGAAGAACTGCACCGACGACCGCCCCGTCCAGCTGCGGCTCACGTTCCCGTCGTGTTGGGACGGGACGCACACCGCCAGCGCCGACCACCGCTCCCACATGGCCTACCCGACCCGCGACGGAGGCTGCGACGCCGACCATCCCGTGGCCGTGCCGCAGCTCACGATGACCGTGCACTACCCCCTGGCGGGCGCCTACCACGAGGCGAACCTCGCATCGGGGGGGTTCACCACCACCCACGGCGACTTCCTGGCCGCCTGGCAGCACAAACGGATCGCCGACCAGGTGTCGGGGTGCCTGGCCCGGTCGGTCACCTGCGGTCTGGTGGGAGGCACGTTCCACACCGGCCCGGGTGCCGGCGACGACAACACCTACAACCAGCGGCCGGTGGCCGGGGGCTGACATGGTTGGGCCGGTCTGACGATTCGGGAATAAGGTCGGAATCCGTGCCGCCATCCACCATGCAGCAGAAGTTGGACGACCTCGAGAAGCGCAAGGCCCTGGCGCTGCGGCCCGGGACGGACCGTTCGATCGAACGCCAGCACGAAAAGGGCAAGATGCTGGCCCGCGAGCGGATCGACTATCTGCTCGACGAAGGTTCGTTCACCGAACTCGACATGCTGTCACGGCACCGCGCGTTCAATTCGACGTTGGCAGACAACCGTCCCTACACCGACGGCGTGGTCACCGGCTGGGGCACGATCGACGGCCGCAAGGTCTTCGTGTTCTCCCAGGACTTCACCGTGTTCGGTGGGGCCTTGGGTGAGGTCTTCGCCGAGAAGATCCACAAGGTGATGGACATGGCCCTCAAGGTCGGAGCCCCGGTCATCGGGCTCAACGACGGCGCCGGCGCCCGCATCCAGGAAGGCCCGGTGAGCCTCGCCTCCTACGGCAAGATCTTCTACCGCAACGTCCAGGCGTCAGGGGTCACGCCACAGATCAGCGTGATCCTCGGACCGTGTGCCGGCGGCGCCGTGTACTCGCCGGCGATGACCGACTTCATCTTCATGGTGCGCGAGTCGTCGCACATGTTCATCACCGGCCCCGACGTCGTCAAGACCGTCACCGGTGAGGAGGTCACCCTCGAGGAACTCGGGGGCGCGATGGCCCACGCCTCGAAGTCGGGGGTGTGTACGTTCGTCTCCGACGACGAGAAGGCCTGCCTCGACGACGTCAGGTACCTGTTCTCGTTCCTGCCCTCGAACAACCTCGAGGAACCGCCCCGGGGAGTGCCCGCCGACGATCCGGCCCGCCTCTGCCCGGAACTCGTCGACATCCTCCCCGACAGCCCCAACCAGCCCTATGACATGCGGGACGTCATCTCGTCGGTCGCCGACGACGGCGACTTCTTCGAGTACCAGGAACACTGGGCGCTCTCGATCGTGTGTGGTTTCGCCCGTCTGAACGGTGAACCGGTCGGCGTCGTGGGCAATCAGCCCATGGCCATGGCCGGTGTCCTCGACATCGAATCCGCCGAGAAGGCCGCCCGTTTCGTGCGGACCTGTGACGCGTTCAACGTGCCGCTCGTCACGTTCGTCGACGTGCCGGGTTTCCTGCCCGGGGTCGACCAGGAGCACGGCGGGATCATCCGCCGCGGCGCCAAGTTGTTGTACGCCTACTGCGAGTCGACCGTGCCCCGGATCCAGGTCATCACCCGCAAGGCGTACGGCGGTGCGTACGTGGTGATGAACTCCAAGTCGATCGGCGCCGACCTCGCGTTCGCGTGGCCCACCGCGGAACTCGCGGTCATGGGTCCTGCCGGGGCGGTGGAGATCGTCTACCGCAAGGAGCTCGCCGAGGCCGAGGACCCGGTGGCGCGCCGCGCCGAGCTGACCGAGCAGTACACCGAGCGGTTCTGCAACCCCTACGTCGCGGCCGACCGTGGGTTCATCGACGCGGTCATCGACCCTGCCGAGACGCGCATCAAGCTCATCGAAGGTCTCGAGATGCTCCGCTCCAAGCGTGAGAACCTGCCCGGCCGCAAGCACGGGAACATGCCGTTGTGACCGACGACGCGGCGCTCGAGGTCACCCGCGGCGGTGAGGTGACCGAGCCCGAGACGGCGGCGATCGTGGCCGCGGCGTCGGTGCTGTTGTCGACGCCTCAGGTGGCCCTCCGGCCCGAACCGCCGTCTCGCTGGCGGTTCTCCGGGCGCTGGTGGGTCAAGCCGGTGCCACTGCGGCGCCGCCGCCCCTGACCATGGCCCGCGAGCCGGTGCCGGTCGTCGAAGCCGAGCTGACGACGGTCGCACCCGACTACGCGGTCGTCCACGAAGGCGCCGAGGTGCGACGCTACGACGGTCTCGAACCCGACACCGACTACGACATCGACGGCTTCACCTTCCGTACGCTGCCCGCACCGGGCGAGCTGCTGGGCTCGATCGCCACGGTGAACGACGTGCACTTCGGCGAGACCGAGGCGGGCGTCATCGAAGGTGTCGACATCGGACCGGTGCTGCGAGCCGAACCGGGAGACGAGCCGTACCCCGAGGTGATGAACCGCGCCGCCGTCGCCGAGATCGCCGAGCTCGACCCCGATGCGGTGGTGGCCAAGGGAGACCTCACCTCGAACGGCACGATGCAGGAGTACGAGCGGTTCTGCGCGGTCTACGACCAGGCGTTCGGTGCACGCCTGCACCATGTGCGTGGCAATCACGATGCCTGTCACGGTGGGCGCTTCGCGGCCTTCGCCCCGCAGCGCATCGACGTGCCCGGCGCGACCGTGGCCCTGATCGACACCGCGATCGAAGAGCAACCGAACGGCCAGATCCCCGCGGCGACCCTCGAGTGGCTCGACACGCTGGCCGCCGAAGCGACCGGTCCGGTGCTGGTGATGGGCCACCACCACTGCTGGAATCCCGACGCCGACACCCGGGAACCGTCCTTCTTCGGCATCAATCCGGCCGACTCGGTCAGCCTCGTCGACCTGGTGGCCCGCCGGCCCGCGATCCGTGGCTACTTCGCCGGCCACACCCATCGGAACCGACGGCAGCACTTCGTCGTGACCGGTTCGGTTCCCTGGGTCGAGGTGGCGTCGGTGAAGGACTATCCCGGTTCCTGGGCGGAGTACCGCGTGTACGAGGGGGGCATCTGCCAGATCCACCACCGCATCTCGGACCCGCAGGCGCTCGCCTGGACCGACCGGACGCGGGTGATGTACGCGGGCCTGTACGCCGAGTACGCTTTCGGGTCGTTGAACGACCGCTGTTTCGTGCTACCGGAACGGTCCTGACGTGTCACCGGGCATGCGGGCCGCTCCTCAAGAAGTCAAGAAGTACGGCCGAAGGGGAAACGTGGCAGGTATCCAAGAAGCGCAACTCCGCTGGGCAGCGATACAGTCCCGCGGTCGCGTCCGCGGCATCATCGCGTTGATCGTCGCCGTCGTGATCGTGCTGGCGATCGCCCTGCTGGCCGGGTCGAACGCGTCGTACGTGCTGATCGGAGTCATCGCCGTCGTGCTCCTGCTGGGTGCGATGGTGGTCGTCGTCGGCAAGCGCAAGACCGGGTTGAGCATCACCCCCGAGTGGAAGCCCGAAACGGCCGGCGACGACTACGACGACTTCGATGAACCCGAGACCGTCGACGCCGCCGCGCCCGGCGGCGTCAGGGCCGACGACGTGAACGGCAACGACGCGGTCGAGGTCGATCCGGTCCGGCGGCTCGACGCCCAGATTCTGGGGGCCGACCTGTCGAAGTTGGGACAGGTCATCTCGCCCAAGCTGGCGAAGTCCTACGCCGTGGGCACTCTCGTGCTGGATGGTTCGGACATCGTGTGGGAACCGGGCGCGGTGTCGCGCGCCGCGGGAATCGAGAACCTCGTGACCGCCCCGGAGCAGGTCAGCAGTGTCGAGGCTGCGCCGCTGTGGGGGAGCTGGGGCCTCGTCCGTGTCGCGACCGCCGGCGGCGAGGAGTGGTGCATGCGGGTACCGGGCAGCGTCGACCTCTCACCGGCGTTCGCCGAACTGGGTCTCACCCTTCACAAGACCTCCGACTGACGCCGCGCCGCCGCGCCGCCGCGCCGCGCCGCCGTGCCCCGACCGTTCGCCGGCGGCACGTTCCGGGCGGGCGTCGTGGTTCGGCGGGCGAGCACACAGAACGTCGCGGTGCCGACGAGCAGCAACACGGCCTGGATCTCGGGCCAGGAATGGCCGTTCGCATTCGGGATGCTGGGCACGACCGAAACCAGCGCGGCGACCGGGAGCACCGCCAGGACCCGGTCGTCGAGATGCCGCTGCGCGGCGAGCACGACCCCGAGAGCGCCGACGAGAACCCAGGTGTAGTGCCACCAGACCAGCGGCGTGATGATCAGCAGCGCGACATACCCGGCCGCCCAGCGGGTGTCGTCGTCGGTGCCGCGCATGCCGAACCAGCACACGGCCGCGCCGAGCGCGAGGGCGAGACCGCGCGCGGCGAGCGTCACGACCGCCGAATCGGGTGACCCGAGCAGGCGGACGAAGAAGGCGCCGACGGCCCCGTTGTAGGGATTCGTGGTCACGTGGCCGTCGAGCGCGAGGGTCACGTCGACGAAGTCGCCCCACACCGCCGGGACGACCGTCGCCAGGCAGACCAACGAGAGCACGCCGAGGATGGCCGCCGCCCAGGCGATCGACTGCCAGCGCTTCCGCCAGACCAACACGATCACCAGCACGGCCGGAAAGATCTTGAGTGCCGTCGCGGCCGTCCAGGCGATCGCCGATGCGACGGAACGTCTCCTGCTCGTGATCCCCAGACCCAGACAGACCGAGAGGAACAGGATCGGCGACGTCTGACCGAGCCCGATCGGGCCCATCGCCATGGGGGTGAGCAGCACGACCGATGCGAGCAGCAGCTGGGGCGCATGGCGCGTGCGGTGGGCCAGCCGTCTCCACAGCACCCACATGCCCGTCGCCAACATCGCGGCCGCGCCGAACTGCATCACCAACGCCCCGCCACGGTCTCCGAACACGGTCAGCGCAACCGCCAGGGGAATGATCGGCGGCGACGCGACGAAAGCGACCGCGACGTCGTCGCAGTCGGTGCCCGTCGGCGCGACCCCACACCAGGTGTGGCGGAAGAGCGGGCTGAGGTCGAACAGGTCGCCGTTGCGGGCGGCGTACACCTCGCTCGGGTGGGACCGGGCGAGATGACCCGCGCTCAGATAGGGCACGGCATCCTGGGCGACCCGTCCGCTCAACGCGAGCGGCATGACGACCCACAGGGCGAGGATCGCCACGTACGCATGGCGGACGATCGGCGGCGTCGACCGGCCGCCGCGGCGGTTGCGCACGGGGGGCGTCATCGGTGGATCGGTGATGGGGCACCCTCCTGAGGGGTCCGGGACCGGATCGCCAACCAGCCGAACACCGCAGCCGTGACGATCAACAGGAGTGCCTGGTAGGTCGGGTACGCGCCCTTGGTGGGGTCGGGGACGAGGCTGGGCGGGATCGTGAGCACCGACAGGATCGTGAACAGCCCGAGATACCGGTCGTCGATCCGTCGTTGGGCGGCCAGGGCGATCGCGACCGCCCCGAGCGGCACCCACAGGTAATGCAACTGCACCAGCGGTGACAACAGCAGGAGCGCGACGTAGCCCGCCGCCCAACGGACGTCCGCCCGGGTTCGGGTGCAGCCCGCCCAGCAGCAGACGATGGCGGCACCGATGCTCGCGAGGCGACCGGCCGTCGATCCGACCCCACCGTCGCCGAGAAGCTTCTGCGTCAGGGCGTCGACCGAGCCGTGGATCGTCGAACCGGAGATGGTCGCCGACGAACCGATGAAGTCCCCGACGATCGAGAGTGGCGCGAACGGGAGGGTCAGCAGTGCCGCCACGGCGAACATGGCGGCGGCCGCGCCGATGAAGCGCCAACGGCGCAGCCAGGCGAGCACGAGCACCAGCGCGGTGGGGAACATCTTGAAGATGCAGGCCCCGACCCAGACCACGACCGAGACGATCTTGCCGGCCCGGGTCGTGGCGCCGAGTCCGAGACACACCGAGAGGAACATCAGCGGCGAGGTCTGACCGAAGCCGATGGCGGTGGTCGCCATCGGCGTCAACGCGAGTGCGACCACCAGGAGCTGCAGGCGCGCGTATCTGGTCCGGTGGCCCAGACGTCGCCACAGCAGGACCATGCCCACCACGAGCATCGCGGCCGCGCCCAGGCGCATCAGCAGGCTTCCGGTCAGTCCCGAGGTGTGGCCGATGGCGACCGCGAACGGGATGGCGAGCGGTGTGGCGAGGTAGGCGACGACCACTCCGTCGCAGCGTGCGCCGCTCACCCCGACGATCGCGCAGTAGTCGTCCTTGAACCGTTCGTGGATGCCCGAGTGCGGGTCGGGCGGCTCGGGATAGACCACTTCGGGGTGGTGGGCGACGAGGCGTCCGGCGACGGTGTACGCGACGGCGTCCTGCGCGGCCCCCGAGGCCGCACCGAACGGGATGAGCAACCAGACCGCCATGGTGGCGAAGAAGCCGACCTGCAGCCAGTCGAGATGGCGGCTCTGGCGACGGCGCTGCCCGCTGGTGTGGGCTGCTGATCGGACGGGGGCAGCTTCGCTGGGCATGTCCAGAATTGTCTAGCGCACCCCGACGGAACACCCGGGCGACCCGAGTCGCGGGCAGCCGGGGCGAGGGGCGCGACGACTAGTCGCCGCGTTCGGCCACGGCGAGGTCGGTCAACTCGCCCATGATGCGGGCCAACTCGAAATCCTTGGGGGTGTACACCCGCGCCACCCCGTCGGCCACGAGCCGGTCGCGGTCGGCTTCGGGAATGATCCCGCCGGCGACGACGGGGGCGGTCACGCCTTCGTTCCGGAGCAGTTTCACCACGTCGGGGATGAGCTCCAGATGGCTCCCCGACAGGATCGACAGCCCGACGACCTCGACGTCCTCGTCGCGGGCGACCGCCGCGATCTGTTCGGGGCGCAGTCGGATGCCCTGGTAGATGACCTCCATGCCGGCGTCCCGGGCGGCGACCGAGATCTGTTCCGCGCCGTTGGAGTGGCCGTCCAGGCCCGGTTTGGCGACCAGCAGGCGGACCGGGCCTCCCTCGAGGCTGCGGTTCCGTTCGGCGATCGCCGCGAGCCCTTCGAGGGTGCCTCCCCGACCGGCGGCCGCGGCGACCCCGGTCGGGGCGCGGTACTCACCGAAGGTTTCACGCAGGGCGTCGGCCCATTCGCCGGTGGTGCCACCCGCATGGGCGAAGTCCACGGTGGCGGCCATGATGTTGTCGTCGCTTTTCGCCGCACGGCGCAGCTCGTCGAGAGCACGCTGGTGAGCGGCACCGTCGCGGCTCGCCCGCCAGGCCTGCACGTCCGCGATGGCTTCGTCCTGCACGCCCGGGTCGACCCGCAGGATCGACTCGGCACCGCCGAGCGGCGATGGTGCGGTCTCGACATAGGCGTTCACGCCGACGACGGTCTGGTCGCCCGATTCGATGCGGCGCATCCGTTCCGCGTGCGAGGTGACCAGTCGACCCTTGAGTTCGTCGATCGCCTCGAAGGCGCCACCGAGGCCGAGCACCTCGTCCAACTCCGCGGTGGCCGCGTCGATCAGCTCGGTGGTCTTGGCCTCCATCACGTGGCTGCCGGCGAAGATGTCGTCGTATTCGAGCAGGTCCGACTCGAATGCGAGGACCTGTTGCATGCGCAGTGACCACTGCTGATCCCACGGGCGGGGCAGGCCGAGTGCCTCGTTCCATGCCGGAAGTTGGACCGAGCGGGCGCGGGCGTCCTTCGACAGGGTCACCGCGAGCATCTCCAGCACGATTCGCTGGACGTTGTTCTCCGGCTGCGCCTCGGTGAGCCCCAGGGAGTTCACCTGCACGCCGTAGCGGAACCGCAGCGCCTTGGGGTCGGTGACGCCATAGCGCTCTCGGCCGATGCGCGCCCACATCTCGGTGAAAGCCCGCATCTTCGCGGTCTCTTCGACGAAGCGGATCCCGGCGTTGACGAAGAACGAGATCGACGCGAACACGGCGTCGAAGCGCTCATCGGCCACCTGACCAGAGGCCTTCACCGCGTCGAGTACGTCGATGGCCGTGGCGAGTGAGTAGGCGATCTCCTGGCGTGGCGTGGCCCCGGCCTCCTGAAGGTGGTAGCTGCACACGTTCATCGGGTTCCACTTGGGGATCCACTGCTGGCAGAACGCCACCATGTCGACGATGAGCCGACGCGACGGCAACGGCGGGAAGATGTAGGTGCCCCGGCTCAGGTACTCCTTGACGATGTCGTTCTGGGTGGTACCCCGCAGAGACGCCGCCTCGACCCCCTGGTTCTCGGCGTTGGCGACGTACAGACCCAGCAGCCAGGCGGCGGTGGCGTTGATCGTCATCGACGTGTTCATCTCACCGACCGGGATCTGATCGAGCAGTTGCGCCATGTGACCGAGGTGCACCACCGGCACACCGACCTTTCCCACCTCACCCCGGGCGAACTCCGAATCGGGGTCGTAGCCGGTCTGGGTGGGCAGATCGAACGCGATCGACAGGCCGGTCTGCCCCTTGGCCAGGTTGGTGCGGTACAGCTCGTTCGAGGCCTTGGCGGTCGAGTGCCCCGAATAGGTCCGCATCATCCACGGTCGGTCCCGTTCGTGGTCGACTTTCGAGGCGCCGTTCGAGCTGGTTTCCGCAGTCATGCCCCCATTGTCTCGCGCCGACCGGTGATTCTCCCACTATCCGACGTGAAGGCGGGCCGCCCCGTCGTCGGGCTCATCGCCTGGACGCTGCGCCGGACGCCGCGCTGAACCCCGGGGGTGGCGGCAGCTCGATCGCCTCGGCGAGCTTCTCGAGGTACGTCGCGCGGGCGATCTCGGTCACGCCGAGCGTCATCAGGTGAGCGGTGGCCCACTGCACGTCGACGAGGCGTCCTGCCCCGTCGTTGCCGTCGTCGCGCAACAATTCGACCAGTCGGACCAGCGCGACCTTCGACGCGTCGGTGGCGCGGTGGAACATCGACTCACCGGCGAACAGTCCGCCGACGGCGAGGCCGTAGAGGCCGCCCACGAGTTCGCCGGTGCCGGGGTCGAACGCCTCGAGACTGTGCGCCCGACCCCGTCGGTGCAGTTCGACGTACGCGTCGCGGATCTCCGGGGTGATCCAGGCGCCGGATCGGCGGGGGTCGGCGCAGGCGTCGATCACCGACTCGAAGGCGGTGTCGACCCGCACGTCGTAACGGCGCAGTGAGCGGCGGAGCGACCGGCTGACCCGCAGGGCGTCGGGTTCCAGGACCCCGCGGGGGTCGGGCGACCACCAGGCCAGCCTGCGGAATCGCCGGCCGCCGATCGGCATGGGGAACAGGCCGCTGCGGTAGGCCGCGATCACCGTCGCCGGCTCGAGGTCTG
>JBDZUV010000012.1:24327-33046 GCA_040255345.1 Actinomycetota bacterium
CGACACAGACCACGCCGTGCCGGTCGGCCCGGTCGGCGTCGGGGAACTGCCACTTCGACGACGGTGGGTCGAGCGGAGCGGACATCTGAGCATCATGGCGCACCGGCTGCGGGAAGCCGAACCCCCGGTGACGACCGTGACGGCCCGGACCGAGCGCGTCCGGCGTGCGGCGGTGTTCGACGGCGGACCGGTGAGGGGGCGGGTCGGGCCGACCGGTACACTCGGGCCCCTGTGAAGACGAGCGTGGAACCCATTGAGGACAACAAGGTCAAGGTCTCCGTCGAGGTCGACGAGGACGAGTTCGAGACCCAGATCGACGCGGCGTTCCGCCGCATCGCACGGGAGGTGCGCATTCCCGGTTTCCGTCCGGGGAAGGCGCCCCGCAAGATCCTCGAGGCGCAACTCGGCGTCGCGCCGGGGCGCGAAGAAGCGCTCCGTCAGGCGCTCCCCGAGTACTACGCAGATGCGGTCCGTGAACACGACATCGACGTGATCGCGCCGCCCGAGATCGACATCACCGCCGGTGAAGACGACGGCCCCGTCGCATTCGAGGCGATCGTCGAGGTGCGCCCGGTCGTTTCCGTGGGCGGCTACGAGAACCTGCGGGTCACGATCGACCGGCCCGAGCCGACCGACGAGGAGATCGAAGAACAGATCGACCGGATGCGGGCCCAGAACGCCGAATTGAAGGTCGTGTCCCAACCCGCGGTCGACGGCTCGTTCGTCCGGATCGACATCACCGGCTCCCAGGACGGGGAGGAACTCGACGGTCTGACCGCCTCGGACTATGTCTACGAGGTCGGTGCCGGCACGGTCGTGGAAGAACTCGACTCGGAACTGCGTGGCGCCGAGGCGGGCGCGATCCTCGTCTTCACGGCGGACCACCCCGACCCCGAACAACCACCGGTCGACTTCCGGGTGCTGGTCAAAGAGGTCAACACCCAGGTGCTGCCCGAGGCCGACGACGAATGGGCCGCGGCAGAATCCGAGTTCGACACGATCGACGAGTTGCGTGACGACCTGCGCCGACGTGCCACGACGGTCAAGAAGTTCCAGGCGCAGATGCAGTTGCGTGAGCGCGCCACCGACGCACTCGCGGCGCTGGTCACCGAGGACGTGCCGCCCACGATGCTGGGTTCCGAGGTCGAGGCCCGGATGCAGAACCTCTTCCAGCGGCTCACCGCGCAGGGAGTGGACCTGAACGCCTACTTCGAACAGATGGGTCAGAGCCCCGAGGAGTTCAGTGCCGGCCTCGAAGCCGAGGCCGCGCAGGCCATCAGGGTCGACCTGGGGCTGCGGGCGCTGAGCGAGGCGGAAGCCATCGAAGCCGACGACAGCGACCTCGACGCCGAGATCGAACGGATCGCGCAACAGGTCGGTGAGAAGCCGGCGAAAGTTCGCAAGCAACTCGACCGCAATGACCAACTTTCGTTGGTACGATCGGACGTGCGTCGCCGTAAGGCGCTCGACTGGTTGATCGAACACGTCGAGATCGTCGACCCCGACGGCGCTCCGATCGACCGGGAGCTCATCGACGTGACCGGGGACTTCCCCGGTGATGCCGGCCACGACCACGATCATGACCACGATCATGACCACGAGCATGAAGATGGAGAGGTCTCCGAGTGACCATCGCCCCGCTGTACAACCATCTGGTTCCCACCGTCGTCGAACAGACGAACCGTGGTGAGCGGGCGTTCGATCTGTATTCGCGGCTGCTCAAGGACCACATCATCTTCCTCGGCACGCCGATCGACGACACGATCGCGAACCTGATCTGCGCCCAGATGCTGCACCTGGAGTCCGAGAACCCCGACAAGGACATCAACATCTACATCAACTCGCCCGGTGGCGACATCACCGCGCTGTTCGCGATCTACGACACGATGCAGTACATCAAGCCCGACATCACCACGATCTGCTTCGGGCAGGCTGCGTCGGCCGCGGCGGTCCTGTTGGCCGCGGGCACCAAGGGCAAGCGGCTCGCGCTGCCCCACGCCCGGGTGCTGCTGCACCAGCCGTGGGGTCAGGGTTCGGGCACGGCCACCGACGTGGAGATCCAGGCCAAGGAGATCATGCGCATGCGTGACCTGCTCGAGGACATCCTCGCCGAGCACACCGGGCAGCCCAAGGAGAAGTTGAAGGTCGACACCGACCGTGACTTCGTCCTATCCGCGCCCGAGGCGCTCGAATACGGCATCATCGACGAAGTCATCTCGGCTCGCAATCTCGCCGGTGGCAACCAGGCCATCAGCGCAGCGAGCTGACCGGCGACGAAGAAAGGGGGAAGGAAGGCACCGTGGCGAAATTCGGAGAAGGTGGCGAACTCCTCAAGTGTTCGTTCTGTGGCAAGTCCCAGAAGCAGGTCAAGAAGCTGATCGCCGGCCCCGGCGTCTACATCTGTGACGAGTGCATCGACCTGTGCAACGAGATCATCGAGGAGGAACTCTCCGAAGGCGCCGAGATCTCTTTCGAGGATCTGCCCAAGCCACGGGAGATCTTCGATTTTCTCAACGACTACATCGTCGGGCAGGACATCGCCAAGAAGATCCTGTCGGTGGCGGTGTACAACCACTACAAGCGGATCCAGTTCGGTTCGGCCCGCAGCGAGGAGGTCGAGCTCGCCAAGTCGAACATCCTGCTGATCGGTCCGACCGGTTGCGGCAAGACGCTGCTCGCCCAGACCCTGGCCCGGATGCTGAACGTGCCCTTCGCCATCGCCGATGCCACGGCGCTGACCGAGGCCGGATACGTCGGTGAAGACGTCGAGAACATCCTGTTGAAGCTCATCCAGGCCGCCGACTACGACGTCGCCAAGGCCGAGACGGGCATCATCTACATCGACGAGATCGACAAGGTCGCCCGCAAGTCCGAGAACCCGTCGATCACCCGTGATGTCTCCGGCGAGGGTGTGCAGCAGGCGCTGCTCAAGATCCTCGAGGGCACGACCGCGGCGGTGCCACCGCAGGGCGGGCGCAAGCATCCGCACCAGGAGTTCCTGCAGATCGACACGACGAACATCCTGTTCATCTGTGGCGGGGCGTTCGCCGGGATCGACAACATCATCGAGTCACGGACCGGTTCCGCCGGGGTCGGCTTCGGCGCCGACGTGCGTCGTGCCGAAGAGAAGGATCTGGGCGAGTTGCTCGCCCAGGTGCTGCCCGAGGATCTGCTCTCGTTCGGGCTGATCCCCGAGTTCATCGGCCGTCTGCCGGTCATCGGTGCCGTGTCGAGCCTCGACCGCGATGCGCTCATCGAGATCCTCATCGAGCCCAAGAACGCGCTGACCAAGCAGTACCAGAAGTTCTTCGAGATGGAGAACGTCGACCTGGAGTTCACCGACGACGCGATTCGTGCGATCGCGGATCTGGCGATCCTGCGTGGCACCGGTGCCCGCGGGCTGCGGGCGATCATGGAGGAGGTCCTCTTGAACGCCATGTACGAACTCCCCGGGCGCGACGACGTGTCCAAGTGCGTGGTCACCGCCGAGGTGGTGCGCGACAAGGTCAATCCGACGCTGGTGCCCAAGAAGAAGTCGCCGCCGCGCACCTCCCGGCCGCGCCGCGCCGCCTCCTGATCTGGTCCGCGGGCTCGTCCGAGCTGCGCATCCAACCGGGGTACGGGTTCGACCCGGTTCAGTACATGAGCGCCGCGATCGCCCGACGAGCGCGAGCACGCACCAGGTGATCGGGTGAGCCCTGCGCGGCCTCGAACCGGGCAACGCCGAGGACGAGTCCGTTGACGAGTTCAGCGGTCGCGGCCAGCTCCTCGTCGGCGACCCCGGCTCGGGCGAGAGTGGCGGACAGCGGCGCGAGAAGCCGGCTGTGGATGCCGGACAACTCTGTGCGGGCCTCGGCGGCGAGCGCGGGCTCCACCTGGTTCATCGACGCGATCAGTACGTGCTCGGGGCGCGTTGCGTAGTCGAGTTGATCTTCGACCCAGTCGATGACGAGAGCGGCCGGGTCACCATCGCGCCCGAGCAGGTCGGCGGAGCGGGCGATGCGTGTTTCCAGTTCGACGCGAAACCACCGCGTGAGAATGTCGGCCTTGCGCGGGAAGTACCGGTAGAGCGAGGTTCGTGCCAGACCCACCGCTTCGGCGATGTCGCCGAACGACACGTTCGTGTACCCGAGTCGGAGGAACAGGTCCACCGCCGTGTCGAACACCCGCTGTTCCTGGAGGGCGACGTGCTCGGCCACGCTCGGTGCGGTGATCTTGGGCACGGCCTTCAGCCTCCGGTGGTCGCCGTCTCGTGCAATCGGCCGCCTTCGAGATGGACGTGTCGGTCGGCGACCTCGAGCGGCGCCTCGTCGTGGGTCACCAACAGCGCGGCGAGCCCGCGATGATGCACCTCGTGCGCGATGAGCTGGGCGATGTCGCCGGAGAGTTCCGGGTCCAACGACGCGGTCGGCTCGTCGGCGAGCAGCACGCTGGGTGATGCCATCAGCGCGCGTGCCACGCCGATCCGCTGGCGTTCGCCACCCGACAGGTGCTGGGGGAGGGCGTCCATTCGGTGGGACAGGCCGACCACTTCCAGCAGCTCGACCGCGCGGGTGCGGCCGCCGGATCTCGACCGGCCCGCGATGTGGAAGACGACCTCGAGTTGCTCCCGTGCGGTCAGCGACGGGAGGAGGTTCGCGGACTGGTAGATGATGCCGATCTCGCGGCCGCGGATCGTGCTGCGTTGCCGAGCGGAAAGACCGTGGGTTGCCTCACCGGCGATGGTGACCTCTCCGGTGTCGGTGCGACGCAGCAGCCCGGTGATCGCCAGCAACGTCGACTTGCCCGATCCCGAAGCGCCGGTGAGCACGACGATTTCTCCTGCGGCGATCTCCAGGTCGACGCGTTCGAGCAGGATCCGCTCGTGGTCACCGTCGGGGACCGCCACCCGGAGCGCGTCGAGCTTCAGTGGTGGAGACAAATGGTCGGCCGTTGTCATGAGTCGGAGGCTCCCAGAGCGATCGCGGGTTCGATTCCGGTGATGCGTTTGAGCGGCACGAGGCTCCCCACGACGCCGGCGACGATCAACAACACGCCGCCGGAGATGACCGTGGATGGCGCCAACTCGACCGGGGCGGAACCACCGCTCATCAGCGCGATGAGTCCGGCTCCCACCGCGGAACCGATGACCGTGGCGAGTGCGACCACGATGACCATCTGAGCCAATCCGTCGCGGATCACGTACCAGCTCGACGCGCCCATCGCCTTGAGCAGACCGACCTGTCGGGTGCGTTGCACGATGAGCACCGTGAAGAACGCCCCGACCACCAGCGCGGAGATCACCAACAGGAAGGCCCGGATCAACGACATGGTGGACTGTTCTGCCGTGAACCCGGGAGAGCCGTCGTAGGTCGCGGATTTCGACTTGATCTCGGTGCCGGTGGTGGTGGCCACCTTGGCGGCCGCAGCCTGCGCACTACCGGGGACCTGGAGCGCGATCGCCGAGAATCTCCCCCGTGCATCGTTGCCATAGGTCAGCGTCTGCCAGGTCTCCAGCGAGGTGTAGGCGATCGGGGCGTGTCCGTAGGAGCCGTCGAAGGTGAACCCGAGTACCGGAAGCGTCGTGCCCGAACTGGTGAAGGTGTAGCGGTCACCGACCTGGACACCTTCGGATGCGAGTTGGCCCGACAAGACCAATCCGGGTTTGCCGGCGAGTGCCGCGTGTGCGTCGGATCGCTCTGTCTTGCCGGCGTTCGCGTCTTTCACGAGGAAACTGTCGTCTTCGACCCCGAACAGCGCGACGTCGAGATCGGGCCTGGAGCTGTCCGACTTCGCGTTCGCGAACGTGACCCCCAGCGGCGTGGCCTGCACGCCGGGGATCGCGCGGTAGGTGGCCAGGGTCTCGTCGGTCACCGTGGAGCGTGAGAAGGTGGCCTTGGATCCGTGCTCGAAGGCCATGTGGTCGAACGGGAGAGCTCGAAGGCCTGAGATCCCGTCGCGGACCAGTCCGTTCGCGAGTGCTCCGAGCACCGTGGTGAGCAGCGCCACCAACACGACGACGAGTCCGACCAGCATGAATCTGCTCCAGGAGCGGCGGAGGTCTCTGAGAGCGATGAACATGTGGACCTCTGGTTCTCGGTCGCGGCGGGCGGCAGGGGCGCGTGCCGATACCGACACGGTGTCGGCAACTTATCGACACCGTGTCGGCATACCAACTCCGGCAGTCGCCGACCGGTGAGCGCCGCGGCGATCGCCGAGGACGCATCGGCTCAGAACCCGTGAACCCGGTGACCCAGCACCGCCGCCAGCGCTTCGACGCCACGATCCGCACCGCCAGCGGCCGACCCGACGACCCCTCGGAGCTGCTGCAGGCCGACGAGCCTCAGATACAGCGCCTTGTCGACCGCCGTGGCCAGGACGTGGCGGTCCACGACCGTCCCCACGTCGGCCAGCGTGCGGGCCGGCGACGTGACCGGCACCCCGCGGTGCACCGACACCTGCGTCGGCTCGAGGTCGGCTCGGACATGGACCACCAGGCCTTCCGGCGACGGGCGGGAAAGCGTCGTGGTCGTCACCTCGACCGGGGGCTGGTCGCCGTACAGATCCCAGAGCCACAATGCAGCCCGGTCGGACGCCCCGACGACTCCGCCGATGGCAAGGCAGGCCGCGAGCAGTCGACGCCGCGGCGTCAGCACCGTCGCAGCGGTGCGGTACACGCCGTCGTGCACCCGTACGATCGCGCGTCGCCGTTCGAGCGCATCGATCTGGGCCTGGCTGAAACCCGCCGCCAGCAGTTGGCGGATCGACGCCACGCCGAAATCGTCGGGCTGATTCGATCGGCCTCGTCGGCCGGGCCAGATGGGGTGCGTCGTCGGTGTCGATGTGAGCGTGTGCATACACGGTCTGTGCCCACGCGGCGGCGATTTCAATCCTGGGCGGCGAAACTTTCGCCGGTGCTACTTCGTGTAGTCGTAGAACCCCGAACCCGACTTGCGGCCCAGGTGGCCCGCAGCGACCATGCGGCGCAGCAGGGGCACGGCGGCGTAGTGCGGGTCACGGTACTCGGTGTAGAGCGCATCGAGGATCGCCAGTGACGTGTCGAGTCCGACCAGGTCCAACAGGGCGAGCGGCCCCATCGGGAAGTTGCAGCCGCCCATCATCGCGTCGTCGATGTGGTCACGGGTGGCGGTGCCGTTCTCGAGCATCCGCACCGCGTTGTTCAGATACGGGAACAGCAGGTGGTTGACGATGAATCCGGCGCGGTCCTTGACCTCGACCGGGTTCTTGCCACACGATTCGGCGAACGCGGTCGCCGCCGCGATCGTGTCGTCCGACGCGGTGCGGGGGCGGATGATCTCGACGAGCTTCATCGCCGGAGCCGGGTTGAAGAAGTGGATGCCACACACCTGTTCGGCGCGCCCCGTCGACACGGCGAGTTCGACCACGGGCAACGTCGAGGTGTTGGTCGCCAGGATCGCGCCCGACTTGACGATGCCGTCGAGTTCGGTGAACAGGGCCTTCTTGACGTCCAGGTCCTCGACGACCGACTCGATCACGAGGTCACAGTCGGCCAGCGCGGCGAGGTTCGACACGGCGGAGACCCGGCCGAGCACCTCGTCGCGGGCGGCCTCGTCGAGGCGGCCCTTGGACACCTGACGGTCGAGGGATTTGGTCAGACCGGCGACCATCGCATCGGCTGATTCCTGCTTCCGTGAGCGGAGCGTCACCGTGTAGCCGGCCTTGGCCGCCACCTCGGCGATGCCGGAACCCATGATCCCCGAACCGATGATGCCGACGTGCTTGATCGAAGTTGCCATCGCAGCAGGCTAGGCCGTCCGCCGCGCCGGTCGGAAAGCACAGGCGAACCTCGACACAGGCGCGGGGCCCGGGCTCGGCTTCGGCGCATGGACACCGCACGCTGGGCTACCGTCGGCGGATGGACGCGGCCGTGACGACGGGGTCGACCGGCATCGGGAGTGGGCGATGACCGGAACACTGGCGGTGGTGGGCGGAACACCGTTCGCCGATTCCTGCACGTTCAACCGACGCCTCGTCGAGGCCGCGGGTACGACCGAGGTCGCGGTGCTCCCCACGGCGGCCGCCTTCGAGCACCCCGAGCGTCTGGTCGACGCCGCCCGTGCACACTTCGCGAGGTTCAACGTCGGGGTCACGGCGCTCGAGGTGCTCGCCCGCGCCGATGCGATGAAGCAGGCCCACGCCGATGCCGTCCGGCGCGCACCGGTGATCTACCTGGTCGGCTCCTCGGCGATGCACGCCCGGCCCACCCTGTTGCAGACCCCGGTCTGGGACGCCCTCGTCGAAGCCTGGCAGGGCGGGGCGACCGTGATCGGATCCGACGCCGGCGCGCAGATCCTGGGTGACCCCATGGTCGACGACCGGGGCGCCGCGTTCACCGTGGGGCTCGGCCTGGTCGAACGTATCGCCTTCGTCCCGCGCTACGACACCTGGAGCGATGATGCCCTCCAGCGCCTGCACCAGATGACCAACCCCGACCTCGCGCTGGTCGGCCTCGACGAATCGACCGCCGCGATACGTCTCCCCGAAGGCGCCTGGACTGCCGAAGGTGCGGGACACGTCCACGTGCGCGTCGGAAGCGATGCGATCGACTTGGCGGAGCTGAAACGCTGAGGGGAGCCGCGGCCACCGGGCCGTACCGGAGGGGGTCGGCCCGATCCGGCCGTCGGGACCGGTGTGCGCCGGTACCGGGTCAGGCGCCATCGGGAGTCCACCACACCGGAGGGAACGACCGCCCGCGGCG
>JBDZUV010000012.1:33146-40469 GCA_040255345.1 Actinomycetota bacterium
CCTCGTCTTCGACGCCTCGCCCATGCGCCTTCGTCCTGCGCCATTGCGAACGCCGCTCTGAGTCACCGTGAACGTCGCGGACGTTCCCCGGCGCGGCGCTAGTTCTCGGTGATGCGCACCGACTTCACGGTCACCTCGGGGCTCGGTTTGCCTTCGCCCGAACTGTCGACGTCGGCGGTCGCGACGACCTTCTGCAGCGCGTCGAGCCCTGCGGTGACGTGCCCGAACACCACGTAGGTGCCCGCCCCGGGCACGGGCTGTCCGGCGTCGAGGCCGGACCCCTTCGCGCCGGTCACGAAGAAGAACTGTGCCCCGGCCCCGTCGGGTTTCGAGGCGCGTGCCATGACCAGGTCACCCGGTTGGTAGGTGTAACCGCCCTGGGTGTGGTCCTGGCTGAATTCGCCCTCATCCTTCAGTGAGTATCCAGGTCCGGGGTCGGCCGAGGACTGGGTGTGTGGCGAGCCGCCCTGGATGATGTCGATGCCGGTGTTCACCCGGAAGAGCATGGTGTCGTCGTAGTACCGGTGGCGGGCCAGAAACACGAAGTTGTTCGCTGTTCCCGGCGTGTTCTTCGTGTCGAGCTCGACCACCACGTCGCCCGCGGTCGTGTCGAAGGTGGCGGTGTAGGTCTTGCCCGCTTCGAGGCAGTTCTTCGGCGGCGCGTCGAAGGTCAGGGTGGGTTTGTCGGCACCCCCGACGGGAGGACACGCGGTGGTCCCGAAGGTGAACGCGGCATCGGTCAACTTCGCCGTGGTGGTCGGCGGGGCGCTCGTGTCGGCCGCGGCCGATGTCGTGGTGCTGTCGGCCGCCGTGTCGCCCGAGTCGCTCCTGCCGAGATAGATCAGACCTACGATCACGGCGACCGCGATCACCACCACGCCGAAGCCGATCACACTGCGGCGGCGGGTGTCCTTCTTCTCCTGGACCGCTTCGGCCTGCCGTTTCGCGGAACGATTGGCCTTCTGACGTGCGCGCTTTTCGGTACCCATCGCCGCTGGACGCTACCAAGTCTGCATGAGCCCGCCCCACCTCGCGCCGGCCCCGATGGGCACCTGATCCGCCTGCCCCGATCGTCGAAGAGACGACACCCCGCGTGGCGAGCACGCGATTTTCACGGGAAGACGGGGGCGCCGGTGTGCCAAGATCGTGGGGTTCTTCGAGGCGCTTCGGGTCATGAGGCGGCATCGGGTACCGGGTGCTGCGAACCGGCGAGAGGAAGTACACGCATGGTCGACACGAACGGACCGGCATTCCGATCGACAGAAGATGCGCCCGCGGATCCGGTGGCGCAGCCGGCCGCCGACCCGATCGAGGCGGACGACGACGCGGCGTTCTCACAGGCCGTCGGCGCACGACTACGTGCGGTGCGTCGCCAACGAGGACTGTCGCTGGCCGATGTCGAGGAACGCTCGAAGGGACGATGGAGCGCCTCGGCCGTCGGCGCGTACGAGCGGGGCTTTCGCAACATCACGGTGCCCCGGTTGCATGCGCTGGCCGAGTACTACGACGTGCCGATGGCCCTTCTGCTCGGCGAACCGGTCGCCGACGCGGCACCGCTGCACCCCCAGGCGATCGTGCTCGACCTCGAAGCGCTCCGCCGGAACGCCGCCGACCTGCCGGTCATGGGCTTCGTGAACTCGATCGTGGTCGCCCGCGGTGACTTCAACGGCCGCGTCTTGTCGTTGCGCAGCGACGACCTGCGGGCGCTGTGTGCGTTGGTGGGTGCCGAGACGGTGGGCGACGGTGTTCGCATCCTGCGCGACTGGGGCGTCCTGATCGGTGTCGCCGACCCCGTGACACTCGACGATCCCGACGTCGAGCACGGCTGAGACCGATCTCGGCCGGGTTGCCGGCCGGCGGTACTGTGCGAGCGTGGCATTCCTCGTCCAGAAGTTCGGTGGCTCGTCGGTGGCCGACCCCGACCGGATCCGCAACGTCGCCGACTACGTCGCGCGCCGCCACAAGCGCGGCGATGACCTCGTGCTCGTGGTGAGTGCGATGGGCAACGAAACCGACGAACTGCTCCGCTTGGCCCGTGAGGTGTCCGACACCCGTCCGGGCCGCGAGATGGACATGCTGATCACCACCGGCGAACGCAAGGCCACCGCGCTGGTGTGCCTGGCGCTGCACGACCTGGGGGTGCCGGCCGACTCCTACACCGGTTCCCAGGCGGGCTTTCTGACCGACACCAACCACATGAACGCCAGGATCCTCCAGGTCCGACCCGAGCGGGTCCTCGACAGTGTGCGTCGACGGCGGGTCGCGGTGGTCGGTGGCTCCCAGGGCGTGTCGGCCGACCACGACATCACGTTTCTGGGGCGTGGCGGGTCCGACACCACCGCAGTGGCTCTCGCCCATGCACTGGGCGCGGATGCCTGCGAGCTCTACACCGACGTGTCGGGCGTGTTCACCGCTGATCCCCGGGTCGTCGACGCCGCACACCGTATGGACCACGTGTCGTTCGACGAGATGCTCGAGATGTGTGCGTCGGGCTGTCCGAAGCCGGCGATGCGTTCGGTCGAATTCGCCCGCACCTGGCGCGTACCGCTGCACGTCCGCTCCAGTTTCACCTGGGAACCCGGCACCTGGATCACCGAGGAGGATCCCGACATGGAAGATGCGATCGTCTCTGCGGTCACGCACGAGGAGTCCGAGGCGAAGGTGACCGTCACCGGGGTGCCCGACCGTCCCGGTATCGCGGCGACGCTGTTCCGTCGCCTCGCCGATGCCGACGTGAACGTGGACATGATCGTCCAGAACGTGTCGGTCAACGGGGTCACCAACATCTCGTTCACGGTGCCCCAACCCGACCTCGAGGTGGCGTTGGAGATCTGTGGCGCCTACGTCGCCGACATCGACGCGGCCGGGGTCGTGCCCAAGGAGACGATCGGCAAGGTCAGCCTGGTCGGTGCCGGCATGAAGACCAACCCCGGGGTCGCAGCGAAGGTGTTCGAGACGTTGGCCGACAACGACATCAACATCGAGATGATCTCGACGTCCGCGATCAGGATCTCCTGTGTCGTTCCCGAAGAGCAGGTGGAACGGGCGGTCGTCGTGCTGCACGCCGCCTTCGGTCTCGACACCTGAGCCACCGGCTCGGGCCGGCCCTCGACGCAGACCGGCGCGGACCGGCCGGGCGAAACCCGGGTGGCCGGCGAACGGGTCGCCCGGTACCCTGGGTCGACATGCGTATCGGAATCGTCGGAGCAACCGGTCAGGTCGGCGGCGTCATGCGGACGATCCTGGCCGAACGGGAGTTCCCCGCGGACGAGGTGCGACTGTTCGCGTCGTCCCGGTCGGCCGGGCGGTCGCTGGACTACGCCGGTGACCAGATCGTCGTCGAGGACGCCGCGGTCGCCGACTACACCGGGCTGGACATCGTGCTGTTCTCCGCCGGGGGTTCGACGTCGAAGCAGCTCGCGCCCCGGGTCGCTGCCGCCGGTGCGGTGGTGATCGACAACTCCTCCGCGTGGCGTGGTGACCCGGAGGTGCCGTTGGTGGTGTCCGAGGTCAACCCCGACGCGCTCGCGGCGCGTCCCAAGGGCATCATCGCGAACCCGAACTGCACCACGATGGCCGCGATGCCGGTCCTCGCGCCCCTGCACCGTGCCGCCGGGCTGGACCGGCTCGTCGTCAGCACCTATCAGGCGGTGTCGGGTGGTGGCCTCGCCGGGGTCGACGAACTCGACGCACAGGTGCGCAAGGGTGCCGACCAGGCCCGCGAGTTGACCTTCGACGGTGACGCGGTCGACCTGGGCGAACCGACGAAGTTCGCCCGCCCGATCGCGTTCAACGTCGTGGCCCTGGCCGGTTCGATCGTCGACGACGGTCTCGGTGAAACCGACGAAGAGAAGAAGCTGCGTGACGAGTCCCGCAAGATCCTCGACATTCCCCGACTCGCCGTGTCGGGCACCTGCGTGCGGGTGCCCGTGTTCACCGGTCACGCGCTGTCGATCAACGCCACGTTCGGCCGCCCGATCGATCCCGCCGAGGCCACCGCGCTGCTCGCCGACGCTCCCGGCGTGGCTCTGTCCGACGTCCCGACGCCGCTGCAGGCCGCGGGAGACGATGTGAGCTTCGTGGGCCGGATCCGCGCGGACGGGACCGTGCCCGACGG
The DNA here is from genome assembly GCA_040255345.1 of Actinomycetota bacterium. GTDB lineage: Bacteria > Actinomycetota > Acidimicrobiia > Acidimicrobiales > Iamiaceae > JAFDWI01. The sequence goes on from JBDZUV010000012.1 coordinate 37,264, forward strand.
TCGCGGTCTGGCGTTGTTCGTGGCGAGTGACAATCTGCGGAAGGGCGCCGCGTTGAACGCGGTGCAGATCGCCGAACTCGTCGCCGCCGGCGCCTGACCCCGCCGCTCGACGAACGGCCCGGTTTCCCGTCGACCTCGCAGCGAGCTCTGCCGCTGCTCCGCCGAGCATCTATCCTCGTGCGGTGTGAGCGGATCCGGCGCGAACCTTCCCGCTGAGGACTCCACCGGCCGCGCGCGGGAGCCGACCGATCTCGCTGCGGACTCCGAGCCGTCCGCAGACGAACGCCGAGACCGGTTGCGTGCCGCGGCGTATCAGGCCGAGTACGCCACCGGGCGGCGGGAACGCACCGCGACCGAGGCGAAGCGCAACATCATCGTGCGCCTGGTGCTCATCGCCGTCGGCGGGGTCGTGTTTCTCGCCGGGCTCGCGATGCTGGTCTTCCCGGGCCCCGGGATCCTGGTGAGCCTCGTCGGACTGGGCATCCTGGCCCGGGAGTTCGCGTGGGCCGATCACCTGATGAAGACGCTGCGCGAGAAGAGTCACGTCGACGATGTGGGGAAGCTGCCGATCTCGGTGCAGGTCGCGCTGGGACTCGTGTCGATGGCGGCGGTGGCCGCGTCGACGATCTGGCTGATCTGGCTGCGTTGAGCTTCGCCGGGCGGGTCGGTGAACGTCCGGCTCAGCGCTCGTGCACCGGCCGGTCGAGGGCGTCGACGGGAATGGCGACGGGCACCGCGTCACGGCGACCGCGTACCCGCCGGGGGGTGTCGGCGACCCAATGAGCGGCTTCGTGTGCTCGTGCCGCCTCGACCGCGGCACGGTCCGCGAGCACACGGCCGGGGGTGCCCTTCGCCACGTCGGTGAGGCGGGCGGCGACGTTCACCATGTCGCCGATGATCGTGTATTCGTGGCGACGGTCGTCGCCGAGATGACCGGCCACGACGGTGCCGGTGGAGACGCCGATACCGAAGTCGAGTTCGGGTACGGCCGCGGCGAGCTCCGCAGCCAAGTGACGGGCGGTCGCCAGCGCGGCTCCCGGGTGATCCTCGAGCCATTCGGGAACCCCGAACACGGCCATCGCCGCGTCGCCGATGAACTTGTTGATCCAGCCGTGGTGCTGGTCGACCACGTCGATGACGACGGTGAACAGTCGGTTCAGCAGGCTCAGCACGTCGCGGGGCGGGAGCTGCTCGGCGAGGCCGGTCGATCCGACCACGTCGACGAACAGCACCGTTGCCTGACGGGTTTCGCCACGCAGGTCGATCCCGCGTTCCAACGCGGTGCGCACCACGTCCGTGCCCACGTGCTGGCCGAACAGGTCACGCAGGTGTTCCCGTTCACGCAGTCCCGCCGCCATGCGGTTGAACCCCGACTGGAGCCGACCGACCTCGGTCGACGAGTTGACCTCGACGGTGACGTCCAGGTCGCCTTCGGCGACCCGCGCCATCGCGTGGCGGACCGACCTGACCGGGCCGGCGACCGACCGGGCCCCCAGCAGCGTGATGACGAAGCCGATGATCAGCGCGGTGCCACCGAGTGCGACCATCGCGACGGCCAACTGGGTGCGGCTCCCCTCACCGGTGATGAAGAACCCGACCCCGGCGGCGACGATGCCGATGATCGGGACGCCGGTGCCCATCGTCCAGCTCAACAGCATCCGGGAGGTGACACCGGCAGCGTGACGGGCCGGTTCCGGGTCGTGTTCCAGCGCTCGGGTGACCACGGGGCGGGTGATCCGTTCGGCCAGCAGAAAGGTCAACGTGACGGTCGTCAGGCCACCGCCGATCACGGTCATCGCCACCCGGGCGATGAGTTCCGGTTCGATGATGCCGTTCACCAGGGTGAAACCGAGGGCCGCGACCCCCCACAGGGTCGCCTGGATGATCATCAGTCTGCGTGGGGCCGCGAGTGTCCGGTCCAACTCGGTCGGCGTCGGCGGACGGTCCTCGATGAGCCACGCCTCGTACGAGGTGAGGCTGATACGACCCCAGACGGCGGCGACCTGGGTGGCGACGATCGCGTAGGTCGTGGCCGCGACGGCGTTCCATCGCACGAGCTCGCCGGCGCTGGGGATCGACGAAGAGGGGATCAGCCAGACACTGAACGCGAACACGATCGCCGCGCCGCCCAGGTTCGCCACGGCGAGGGCGATGCTCAGGATCGCCCTCGAGCGGTAGACCAATGAGGCACCGGAGCGTTTGCGGCCTCGACGCGGACCGGTCGGCCGGGGACGCCCTCGGCGAGGGAGACGACGGCTGATCCGGCCCACGGTCGGGTCTGCGTCGGTGTCGATCTGAGGCATGGTCTTCGGCATGGCCCGCGGGTCCGGTGGCGAGGGGAGCCTCAGCCGGGAAGTCGCCCCAACCTAACCGCCGGGTCGCCCGCCGCGCCGCGGATCCCACGAGCAGGTGCGGACGGCACCCGGAGTGTGTCGAGACCGCCGCGCTGGCGGGTGACACCGGTCGCCGGGCACGGCCCCGGCGGACCGCCGATCGGACCCCGCCGATCGTTCAGCGGCTTCTGCGCCGCGTCGAAGGGAAATGCGACTGGTAGACAAGGGGGACGACGCCACGGCCTGGAGGCTCCCATGAGTTCGGATTACCCGTACGCCGACCGGTACCCGGTCAACCGCACGTTCCCCGAGACCGGGCGTGCCCGCGACGAGATCCTCGACGAGTTGCGCACGATGGCGACCGAAGAGGACGCCTCCTGGGAGGGCGGCAAGTGCTCGGGCACGATGTACTGCGGCGACCACAGCCACTATGCGTTCCTGACCGAGGCGTTCGGGCTGTATGCGCACATGAACGCGCTGCAGCGCGACATGTGCCCGTCTGCGACCCGCTTCGAAGGCGAGATCATCGCGATGGCACTGGACCTGTTCAACGCCGATGCGCGCACCGACACCGAACCGGTCGGCCTGGTGACCTCGGGCGGCACCGGTTCGATCACCCACGCGATGCTCGCCTACCGCGAACACGCCGCTGCGACCCGGGGCATCAAGCACCCGAACTTCGTGAAGCCCGAGACCGCCCACCCTGCCTTCGACAAGGCGTGTCATCTGTTCGGGATCGAGTTGCGCTCCGCGCCGATCGACCCCGAATCCGGCCAGGTGATCGTGGACGAATTGGCGAAGTTGATCGACGACGACACGATCGCGATCGTCGGCTCGGCGTGCAACTACGGCTACGGCATCGTCGACCCGATC
>JBDZUV010000145.1:0-7595 GCA_040255345.1 Actinomycetota bacterium
TCCGCCGTCCTTGCGGACCCGCCAGAAGTGCACCGCCATGAAGATGACGATGATGAAGGGGAGCATCAGCACATGGAGCACGTACCAACGCAGCAGGGTGTTGGCGCCGATCTCGTTGCCGCCGACCAGTACGAAGCGCACCTCGTTGCCGAACACCGGCGTGTAGCCGGCCATGTTCGAGCCCACGGTGACCGCCCACAGCGAGAGCTGATCCCACGGGAGCAGGTAGCCGGTGAACGAGAGCAGCAGGGTGAGCAGCAGCAGGATGACCCCGATCACCCAGTTGAACTCGCGTGGCGGCTTGTAGGCGCCGTGGTAGAAGACCCGGCACATGTGCAGGAAGACCGCCAACACCATGAGGTGGGCGGACCACCGATGCATGTTGCGGATCAGCAGACCGAAGGTGACCGAGGTCTGGAGCTGGTAGATCGAGTTCCAGGCGTCGGTGGTGGTCGGCTTGTAGAAGAACATCAGGAAGATGCCGGTCACCGTGAGCAGCATGAACAGGAAGAAGCTCAGCCCGCCCAGACACAGGTTGTAGGAGACCTTCACCGCGTGCCGCTTCACCTTCACCGGGTGCAGGTGGTACAGCAGGCTGTTCATGATGACGTAGTTGCGGTTGCGCGGCGTGTCCTCGAAGTCGCGCTTGAAGACCGAGCCGGGGCGGAAGATCGAGTTCCACGCCTGGGACCCTCGGACCTTCTCGTCCAGTTCCGCCATCTTGCCCTTGAGTGGGCCTGATTTGTCGATGGTGTCTGCCACTGCTCTATCCGTGCTCCTGTGTGTGCCAGGTTCTGCTCACGTGAGTTGTCCTTTGCGGCTCAACAGCGGGCGTCGCGTACCCCGGCGGGCTGCGTCGCGGCGGGCCTCGTCGGCCTGAAGCTTGCCACGTCGGTTCCAGAACGAGAACAACGAGAGGTGTGCACCGACCATGAACGCGTAGATCACGGTGGTGATGACGTCGCCGAGGGCGGCCTTGGAGAACGCGATCGGCCCCTTCAGCAGGGTGCCGTCCGGCCCGGCGAGGTACTGGTCGGGCCGCCACTCGAGGTCGTTCTGGAAGAAGTTGATCCACGCCTCTGGCACCACCGCGTAGGCCCAGAAGAAACAGAAGAAGGCGAACGTCGCGCCCACCATGGCCTCGCCCCAGGTGATCGGCTTGCCGGCCGGGCGGCGTCGCCCGTACCACACGATCACGCCGATCAGGACGAGGGCGACGAGGAACGATCCGATGAAGGCAACCACTAGCTCTCGTCCTTGATCGTCGTGGGCGGGGTGGGGGGAACACCCGTCGAGCGGACACTCGTGAATCGGCTCACATTCTCGGGGGCGGAGCCGGTCCGTACCGTGGGAATCACGTCCATCTCTTTAGCACGCCCCGAGCGGTCCGCACACAATCCGACCGTCGGGTCGGCCTCGGTCGATCACGTCCGCGTGGAATCAGGGTCGGGCAGGCTCCGACGGCGGGCACCGCGGCCGGTCGAGCGACGTGCCGGGAGGGACGCGACGCGACGTCGGGCGTTGGCATCGACAGCGGGGCGCGCTACTAGAGTGCGTCGTTGTCCGACGACCTCGACCAGCGGGGACGTCGATCTTCCCTCGAGTGGAGAAAGCAGTGAGCGACACTCCGAACCAGCCCCCCGCCAGCGGACCCGTCGACCCCGTCGAATCGGCGCAGCGGCGACGCCACATCCCCGTCTGGGCGATCGCGCTGTTCCCGGCGCTGCTGGTGTGGGCGATCATCTACGTCAACGGGGTCACCGAGCCACCCGCATCGGCCAACACTCCCGAGGCGATGGGCGCACAGATCTACGGCACCAGCTGTGGTGGCTGCCATGGCGCCACGGGCGGGGGCGGCTCCGGCCCAGCCTTCGTGGGCGGCGACCTCGACAAGGTCTTTCCCAAGTTCGAAGACCAGATCAAGTGGGTCGACATCGGCACCCAGAACTGGACCAAGGAGACCGGCCTGACCACGTTCGGGGAGACCCAGAAGCAACTCGCAGGAACGATGCCGGGCTTCGGCCCGAAGGGCTCGGACGGGTCACTGAGTTGCGAGGAGATCGCACTCGTCGTCCAGTACGAACGCGAGACGCTGCACGGCATGGACCCCGAGGACGACCTGAACGCGATCACCGAACAGATCGCCGCGGGCCAAACTCCGGCGGAGATCCCGGGCTGTTCGTCCTGATCGACGATCTCGGCCGCGTGACCCGGGCCGTGCCGTGACGAGTGAGCGCCACGACGTCGTCGTCGTCGGCGGCGGACCGGGCGGCGCGGCCGCGGCGTACTGGTGTGCCCTTGCCGGGCTCGACACGGTCGTCGTCGAGAAGTCCCCGTTCCCCCGCGACAAGGTCTGCGGTGACGGGCTGACGCCCCGGGCCGTGCTGCAGCTCGGCGAGATGGGTCTGGGCGACTGGCTGGCGACGAAGCATCCCAACGAAGGCCTTCGCACCCAGGCGCACGGGATCACCCTCGAGCTCCCCTGGCCCGACCATTCCCGGTTTCCCAACCGTGGCTACGTGGTGCGGCGCACCGAACTCGACGAGGTCGTCACCCGCCATGCCGCTTCGGCAGGAGCCACCCTGTATGACGCCACCGAGGCCACCGCGCCGCTCGTCTCCGACGGTCTGCTCCAGGGCGTCACCGTGCTCGACAAGGCCTCGGGTGAATCCCGTGACCTGTTCGCCCGGTACGTCGTGCTGGCCGAGGGCGCGAACGCGCGGATCGGTCGCGCCCTCGGGGCGACCCGCAACCGCGCGTACCCGATGGGTCTCGCGATCCGCGGCTACTACGCGTCGCCACTGTCGAAAGACGCCTGGATCGAGAGTGCCCTGGACGTGCGTGACCGCAACGGCGCGGCGATGCCCGGCTACGGCTGGGTCTTTCCGCTGGGCGACGGCACGGTGAACGTGGGCATCGGCCTGCTGAGCACGTTCCGTGACTACAAGAGCGCCAACACCACCCACATGATGGCCGAGTGGCTCCGCACCGCACCGGCGCACTGGGGACTCGACCCCGACGCGCCCATCGGCGAGGTCAAGGGTGGCCGCCTGCCGATGGCCGGCTCGATCGAGCCGAAGGTCGGGCCGAACTGGGTCACCATCGGCGACGCTGCCGGGTTCATCAACCCGTTCAACGGCGAAGGCATCGACTACGCGTACGAGACCGGCCGACTCGCCGCCGAGCTGATCGCCGACGCGATCGCCACGGGTGACGGTCTCGCGCTGGCCCGCTACCCGCGGCTGCTCGACGCCGAGTACGGCCTGTACTTCAAGGTGGCGCGCCTGTTCATGTCGCTCATGGGCAACCCGGCGCTGCTCCGCGAACTCACCCGGGTCGGCATGCACTCGAAGTCGTTGATGGAGTGGGTGCTCGCGATCATGGCGAACCTGCTGGAGCCCGACGAGATCGGCCCCGCCGAAGCGGTGTACAAGGTCGTCTCCACGATGGCCCGCGCCGTCCCCGCGCCCGCCTGACTCTCGCGCCCCTACCCCCATCGCGAAATTTGGAGGGAAAAGGTCGAGATTCGACCTTTTCCCTCCAAATTTCGGATGACGGCGGCTGGATCTGGACGAAACGCCTGCGACGAGGTTCGTTCATCAGGGCAGTGCCTGCAACTCGTGGCGCCGGCGAGCAGCCGTCCGGAGGATTTGCGACGCCACTCGGGCGGGGCTCCTCAGGTGTGTCTTGGTGTAGCGCAGCACCAAATAGCCATGATCGACGAGCAGGTTCTGGCGCTCGAGATCATCGTCGAGGGCCTCTCGCGTACCGTGCACCTCGAGCCCGTCCACCTCGATCACCAGCTTGGCGTCCGGAATCAGGAAGTCCGGGCGCAGTCTGCGTCCTTCGAGGTCGAGCCATTCCTGATACAGCACCCCCGCGACGTTGTTCTGCGCGCACAGCCGTGCCATCAGCGGCTCCAACAGGCTCTCAGGACGGGCCGCGCCCAGGGCGCGACCATCGAGGGCGTTCCTCAGCACCCCCACCCCGTTCCGACCGCGCCCACCGACCTCTTCGATGATGCGGCGCAATCCGGGTACGGTCACCAGACGACGGTGAAGTGCCCGTTCGAGCGCGTCGGAGAACGCCCATTTCGGAACGACACACCCGACATCGACCAGCGTCCGCGCCGGCGTCGTCACCACGATTCCCCGTCGATTCGTGACGTAGCGATCATCGAGATCGCGGGAACGGTGCACGACGCATCCAGCGGGTGCTGGATGCCGGTCCGTCACGACCGATATCTCGATCGGGGGATCGTCGTCGGCCAATCCCCAGATCCACAGCGCCGCACGATGCGACGCCGCAATCAGCCCCGGCACGGCTTCACAGGCAGCGAACAGTCGACGTCTCGTCGACAGCGGCGCTCCGGCCACACGGTAGACACCATCGTGGACGGGAAGGAGCACCCGACGATCGACGAGCGTCCGGACTTCGGCCCGGGTGATGCCGACCGCGCGGAGCCGTTGGATCGAGGCGATTCCCCGTCCTGGCCGCGTCGCTTCGTCGAGCCGGGGATCTCGGACTGGACGATCATGGGGTGAGGTCGGACACGGGTTGGTCACGTGATGTCCATACCCGCCCGGTCCCCACTTCAATCCCCCGACCGAAATTTGGAGGGAAAAGGTGGGGATCCGACCTTTTCGCTCCAAATTTCGGTGAAGCGTCAGTGGGGTGGGGCAACGGTGCCGGTGTCGTGTTCGGGAGGGATCGGTTCGACCCAGCCACCCAGGCCTTCGGCCAGGTCGTCGGACTCGGGTGGGCCGAGACGACCCTCGTCGTACAGGCGCAGCCGCGGCGGGGCCTCGAGCAACGGCTCGACGATGCGCCACTGTTCGTCCAACGCGTCGGTCCGACCGAACCGGCGGGTCTCGCCGACGATGGCGTCCTCCAACAGGCGCTGGTAGGCGTCTTCCCGGTGGCCGAGGGCGGTCTCGTGCGACACCTGCAGATCGACGGACTGGGTCCGTAACGCCTCTCCCGGCGCCTTGGCCTGCAAGTGCAACACGATGCCGTCGTCCGCGCCCAGACGGAACCGCAACCGGTTCGGTTCGGGCACCTCTGAGCGGTCGTCGGTGAACAACAACCGGGGCGGCGACGCGAACGTCACGACCGCCTCGGTGGCGCTCACGCCCAGACCCTTACCGGCCCGGATGAGCCACGGCACCCCGGCCCAGCGCCACGAGTCGATCGCGAACCGCACCGCCAGGAACGTCTCGGTGTCGGAATGCGGGTCGACGCCGTCGGCGTCCTTGTAGGAGCGGTACTGGCCCCGCACGGTCTGGCCCGGGTCGAACGCCCGGACCTGTCGCAGCAGCTTGAACCGCTCGTCGTGAAGATCGTTCGCATCGGAACCCGCGGGGGGTTCCATCGCCATGAGCGCGACGATCTGCAACAGGTGGTTCTGCACCACGTCACGCAACGCGCCGACGCTCTCGTAGAACCCGCCCCGTGACCCGACACCGAAGGATTCGGCCATCGTGATCTGCACACTCGAGATGAAGTTGCGGTTCCAGACCGGCTCGAGCAACGAGTTCGCGAAGCGGAACACCAGCAGGTTCTCGATCGGCTCCTTGCCGAGGAAGTGGTCGATGCGGAAGATCCGATCCTCGGGAAACACGTCGTGCAGGCAACGGTTGAGCTCGCCCGCCGACTTGCGGTCCCGCCCGAAGGGCTTCTCGACCACGACCCGGCCGGCGTCGCCCAGACCGACCCGTGCCAAGCCGGCGATCACGTCGGCGAACCGCTCGGGCGGGATCGCCAGGTAGAACAGCGGCTGATCACACCCGTCGAGGTGCTCGGCGAGCGTGTCGAAGGTGGTGGGATCGCGGTAGTCGCCACTCACGTACGCCAGCCGTGGCGCGAGACGCTGCCACCGTTCCGGTTCGGGAGCGTCGCCGGCGACGCCGACGGCCTCGTGGAAGCGGTCACGCAGGTCGTCGTCGTTCCATTTCGACGACGACACCCCGATCACCGGCATGTCGAGCCGCCCGGCGTGATGGATGGCCCACAGCGCCGGGAAGATCCGCTTGTAGGCGAGATCGCCGGTCGCGCCGAACAGCACCACCGCGTCGGCCCGGAGCGGCACGCTCCGACTCGTCGTCATCACCGGACCACCCGCTGTTCGACGGCCCGGGCCGCGGCCGACCGGGCGACCGTGACCACCTCGTCGATCACCGCGTCGGTGTGTGCCAACCCGGGAAAGGCCACCTCGTACGCGCCGGGCGCGAGGGCGACGCCGCCGTCGAGCATCGCATGGAAGAAACGTGCGTAGAGGGCCTCGTCGGTGGTCTTCGCTTCGGTGAAATCACGCGGTGCCCGCCTTCCCGCGAAGATGCCGACCAGGTTGCCGGCGGTCGTGGCGACCAGCGGGGCGCCGGTGGCATCGAAGACTTCGGACAGGCCGTCGGCCAGGCGCCGGGCGGTGCGTCCGAGCTGTGCGTAGGCGGCCTCGTCCAACAACTCGAGGGCGGCGAGACCGGCGGCGGTGGCGAGCGGGTTCCCCGACAGGGTGCCGGCCTGGTACACCGGCCCGAGCGGCGCGAGGCGCGCCATGATCTCGGCCCGACCTCCGAAGGCGCCGACGGGAAGACCCCCGCCGATCACCTTGCCGAGGGTGACCAGGTCGGGCGTCACCCCGGTGAGTGCCGCCGCGCCGCCCCGGGCCGCCCGGAACCCGGTGATCACCTCGTCGAAGATCAACAATGCGCCGACCCGGGCACATTCGACGGCGAGGCCTTCGAGAAACCCCTCGGCGGGTGGGACCAGCCCCATGTTGGCAGCGACCGGTTCGACGATGACCGCGGCCACCGTGTCGTTCAGGCTCGGCACACAGTTGTAGGGCAACACGGTCGTCGCCTCGACCGCACCCATCGGCACCCCGGCCGAACCGGGAACACCCCCACCGCCCCCGGCGAGTTGCGCCACCGACGACCCGGCCTCGGCGAGCAGCGAATCGGAATGCCCGTGGTAGTTGCCGGCGAACTTCACCAGGCGGTCCCGGCCGGTGTACCCGCGGGCGAGACGGATCGCGCTCATCGTCGCCTCGGTGCCGCTCGAGACCAGTCGCACCTGGTCGACCCCGGGCATCGCCGCGGCGATCGACTCGGCCAGGCGCACCTCGCGCGTCGTCGGCGCGCCGTAGGACGTGCCGCCGTGGGCCGCTTCGACGACGGCGTCGACGATCGCGGGGTGGGCGTGCCCGGCGATGATCGCCCCGTAGGACTGCACCAGGTCGACGAGGCGGCGACCTTCGACGTCGGTGACATACGGGCCGTCGGCGGACGCGACGAAATAGGGGGTGCCACCGACCGATCCGAAGGCCCGCACCGGCGAGTTCACCCCACCCGGTATCACCCGGGCCGCACGCTCGAACCAGTCGACGTTGGACGCGTCGTTCATGTCAGCGCCTCCGCGACCCGGTGCGCCGCGTAGGTGAGGATGACGTCGGCCCCGGCCCGCTTGACCGCGGCCAGATGTTCGAGCATCACCGCGTCACCGTCGATCCAGCCGCGCTGCGCGGCGGCGTGCACCATCGCATACTCCCCCGACACCTGATACGCGGCCAGCGGGACGTCGACGATGCGGCGAGCGGC
>JBDZUV010000146.1:0-7591 GCA_040255345.1 Actinomycetota bacterium
CGGTCGGTCGACGGGGTGCTGGTGCCGGGCACCCACGCGGAGATGGACGAGGTGTTCGCGCTCGGCGACGCACTGGTCGACGCCGGGCACGGCGGATTCCAGGGCGCGTACGAGCACCCCGCGCTGCTGGGAGAGATCGGCTGGCTGCGACGACTCGCCGAGCACACCGGGCACCCGGTGACCGTGAACCTGCAACAGGACGACCAGGCGCCGGATCTGTGGCGCGCCATCCTCGCCGAGTTGGACCGTGCCGCCGCCGATGGCGTGCCGCTCTATGCACAGGTGCACGGCCGTCCCGTCGGGATCCTGATGAGTTGGGGGGCGACGGTGCACCCGTTCTCGTTCGCCGACGCGTGGGGTCCGCTCGCGTTCCTGGCACCGGCCGATCGACTCGCCCGCCTCGCCGAGCCCGACGTGCGCGCCGCGCTGACCAGTGGCCCGGTGGCCGAGGAGTTGTTGGGCGACTTCACGCGGTTCATCACCACGTCGTGGCACAAGATGTTCGCCTTCACCGGCGAGACCGATTACGAACCCGGCCCCGAGGCGTCGGTCGCCGCGATCGCCCAGACGACCGGGCGTGACCCGGCCGAGGTGGCCTATGACCATCTCATGTCGTCGGACGGCAACGGGGTGCTGTACTTTCCGCTGTTCAACTATTCCGACGGTGATCTCGGCCCGACCTTTGCCATGCACCAGCACCGGCGCACCCGCATGGGGCTCGCCGATGGCGGCGCCCACGTCGGCTCGATCTGTGACGGGTCGACCCCGACCTTCATGGTCGCCTTCTGGACACGGGACCGCGTGCGAGGCCCGAAGTTGCCGCTGGCCCACGTCGTCAAACGCCAGACCCGTGACACCGCCCTGCACTACGGCCTCGCCGACCGCGGCTTGCTCGCGCCGGGTTACCGGGCCGACGTCAACGTGATCGACTACGAACATCTTTCGATCGACGCTCCCCGACTGGCCTACGACCTGCCCGGCGGCGCCAAACGGTTCGTGCAGGGCTCGACGGGCTATGACGCCACGATCTGCGCTGGTGAGGTGGTCCGCGACCACGACGAGTTCACCGGAGCCCGTCCGGGGCGGCTGCTCCGCGGTCCGACTCCCGAGCCGGTTGGGTGAGGCGCTCTGCGGATCGGGTCCCGACGCGTCCCGTCCTCACCCCACGGATCGCGATCGCCGGCGCGGGCGCGGCGGGCACACTCGTCGCGTTGCACCTGTTTCGGCGGGCGAGGCGCCGCATCGTCGAGGGCAACGATCTCGACCGCAACGGCGATGCCGTCCACGACCTCGAGATCGTCCTCATCGATCGAGCCGGTGTGCTCGGCGCGAGCGCCGCCTTCGCCACCGACGACGAACGCCACCTGCTGAACGTGCCCGCGTCGGGCATGAGCGCGCTGCCCGACGATCCGGGCCAGTTCGTCGCCTGGCGCAACGACGTCCTCGGGCAGGTGACCGACCCGTACGACTTCGTGCCCCGCCGTGATTTCGCCCGGTATCTGCGGGCGACGCTCGCAGAATCCGTAGCGGCGGTGCCGGCGGTGCGGCTCGACCTGCGCCGCAACCGCGCGGTCGGGGCGACCCCGATCGGCGACGGGGTCAGGGTCGGCCTCGACGATGGCAGCGAGTTCGACGCAAACGCCCTGGTCGTCGCAACCGGCCTGGGGACTCCCGGTGTCGACTGGGCGCCCCCGGCCCTGCGCGCGTCGTCCCGGTTCATCGCCGACCCCTGGAAGCCCGGTGCGCTCGACGTGTTGCGGGCGAGCGACGACGGGCCCGGCGATGTCCTCGTCGTCGGTGCCGGACTGACGATGATCGACATCGTGCTGACCCACCACGACACGGTGGCGGGCCGCTCGATCCACGCGGTCAGCCCGAGTGGCGAGCTTCCCCGGCGGCACGCCCCGACACCGGTGTCGCCGCATCCCGTGGACACGTCGGGCTGGGGGGACCGACTCGATGGCATCAGAGAGCGGGTCGTCGACCTCGTGCACGCATCGCTCGCCGAACACGACGATTGGCGACCCGCGATCGACGGGCTGCGAACATCGACCGCGTCGTTGTGGGCACGGCTGTCAGAAGACGACCGTGCGACGTTTCTGGCCGACGATGCCGGCGCGTGGAATCGGGCGCGGCATCGCACGCCACGCTCTTCCGCCGACCGACTCGCCATGCTCGAGGCCGAGGGTCGGTTCGCCCTCACGGCGGCGAGGGTCCGCTCCGTGGCACCGCTGGACGGGGGCGGCCTGCGAGTCGGCCTCGACGACGGCTCGAGCCGCGAGGTGGGCTGGGTGGTGAACGCGGTCGGCCCGCGCACCGACGTGGCGACGCTCGACAATCCGTTGCTCGATGATCTGCTCGGTCAGGGCCTGGCCACTCCGGCGACGGCAGGTATGGGTTTTCGTACCGACGACGGTCGCCTCGTCGACCTGCACGGCACGGCCACCGCCCCGATCTTCACCCTGGGTGCATTCAGGCGTGGCGAGCTCTGGGAGTCGACCGCAGTGCCCGAGATCCGTGCGCAGGCAGCGGCGCTGGCTGCCACGTTGCTCGATGCGCTCACCTGGCAGACGGTCGGATCTCCCACCGCCTGACCGTGACTCGGCGGTCGACCTGCCAGGCCCACCCACCGACGCATGCACTGGTTCCCTCTACGCTGCACCCTGTGGACCCCAGCGACGATGTCGTCGACGCACCGCCGCTCGACCGGCGGCTCTTCCCGGTCACCGAACGCTACGTCTACCTCGACCATGCGGGCATTGCGCCACTGCCATCTCCGAGTGTCGCCGCGATCACCGCGGCGGCCGAAGCGATGGCCGAGGGTGGGTCGGTCGGCGAGGACGAACGCTTCGCCGCCACCGATGTCACCCGACAGCGCGCCGCCGATCTGATGGGCGTGCCCGTCGACGACGTGGCCTTTGTCAAGAACACCACCGAGGGGCTCGGGTTCGTGGCGAACGGGCTGGAGTGGGAGCCCGGAGACCGGGTGGTGGTGCCCGACGGTGAGTTCCCGTCCACGATCTTCCCGTGGTTGGGTCTGGCCGATCGAGACGTCGAGGTGGTCCGGGTGGCGCCGCAGGGTCCGGCTGGCGCGCTCGAGCTGGACGGGTTCGCCGACGCGCTCGAGACGGGCGACGTGCGGCTGGTCGCACTGAGTTGGGTGCAGTTCGCCACGGGTTGGCGCAGCGACCTGGCCGGCCTGGCCGAGCTGTGCCATGCCCACGGCGCGCTGTTGTGTGTGGACGTGATCCAGGGTGTCGGGGTGCTGCCGTGCCACCTCGCCGAGTGGGGCGTCGACTTCGCCGCGGCCGATGCCCACAAATGGCTGCTCGGGCCCGAGGGCAGTGGCGTGTTCTACGTGGCGGCGGCACACCGCGACTCGTTGCGGGTGCTCGAGCCGGGATGGGCGTCGGTCGCCCACCGCATGGAGTGGGACAACCTCGAATTGATCTACGACGATTCGGCCCGCCGCTTCGAAGGTGGCACGCCGAACATGGTCGGCCTCGCCGGTCTTGGCGCGTCGCTGGAGTTGCTCACCGACGTCGGCGTCGACGCGATCTGGCGCCACGTCGACGCGCGGTGCGACCAGCTCTGTGCCGGGCTCGAAGCGAACGGCGCCGTCGTGCTTTCCGATCGTCGCCCATCGACCGAACCGCAGGGACGTTCGAGCATCGTCATGTTCACCGTGCCCGGCCTCGACCCGGTGATTCTGCACGAACGACTGACGAGCCGCGGCGTGATCTGTTCCCCGAGGGGCGGTGGGATCCGCTTCGCCCCGCACGGCTACACCAGCGTCGACGACATCGACATCGCCCTCGAGGCCGTCCACCTGTCGTCCCGGTAACACCCGGGCACCGTGCAGCGCCGACCAGGCACAGGGTCGAGGCCGGCCGCGGTGCCCGCGGGCACGCCCGAAACGATGGCCACGAGCAGATGCTTACTGAATGCAGCGCGATCAGCGACCACATGAGTCGGAAATATCCCGAAGTCATCATGGTCGGCCGGCCACCACGGAGGGATGAAATACGAGTACTGACAGTGATCTACCTCGCGCGGAACGTGCGCGACGAGGCGTATTCCACCCCAGTTTGCGCGGGGTGGAGAGATGGGTGGGCAGTTCCCAACTACACGTTTCGGCGGGCTGGAGCGTTGTTGTCCGCATATGGTGCGCTCGACCGAGAGGAGACCACGTTGGAGGCCGACGCGTTCTGCCGTGGGCTCTATCCGAAACTCGTGGGGTCGTTACGCCTGGCGTTCGGCGCGCAGGTGCCCGCAGAGGATCTCGCGCAGGACGCCCTGGTGCGCACGATCGAACGGTGGGACGCGGTCGCGGCCATGGATCACCCCGAGGCCTGGTGCTACCGGGTGGCGTTCAATCTCGCCCGGTCGGGCTTCCGGCGCCGCCAGGCCGAGGCCCGGGCGACGGCGCGCCTCGGTGCTCGTCGCCCCCACGACGACGACCCACCCGAACCCGACGACGTGCTGGTCGTGCGGGCCGCGCTCGCGCACCTGCCCCGGCGACAACGCCAAGCGATCGTGCTGCGCTTCTACGCGGACCTCACCGTCGACCAGGTGGCCGAATCCATGAAGTGTCGTCCGGGAACGGTCAAGGCGCACCTGCACCAGGGGCTGGCGACGTTGCGACATCAGGGTCTGACCGACGACGGCCTGGTCGACGACGGCCTGGTCGACGACGGCCCGGTCGAACCGGTGCCGATCAGACGCGGAGCGACGGCGGCCGACGCGTCTGCCAACTCCACATGCAGCCACGACACGCACGACGCCCCGTCCCACCGCCCGCCGACCCGCGAGAGCCGCATGGAGCCCGGGGCGTGTGGCGACGAGCACGTCGAGGTGGGTGATGACTGACCTGAACAGCCGCCTCGCGCGCGCCGCCGGAGACGTGACCGCCTCGCTCGATCTCGACGACCTGCGCCGCCGGGCCGACCGACGTCGTCGACGTCACCGGGCGGTGCGCGGTGTCGGCATCGTCGGCGTCGCCCTCGTCGTCATCGCCGCAGCGGTGTTCGCCGTGTCGACCCGCTCGTCGACCACCGACGTGGCCCACCCGAACCGCGAACCCGCCGGTGTCGGCGCGGGCGAGCCGGGCCGGTGGGTGCCCATCGCCAAGGCCCCGATCGCACCCCGCCGCAACGCGGTAACCGTGTGGACGGGCTCCGAGGTGCTCGTCTTCGGCGGTTTCGGGACCCTCCCCGGCGTCGACTGTTACCAGGACCAGGTATGGCCACGTTGTGAGAACGGATCTTCCGGTGCCTTGCGAAGCGGCGCCGCGTACGTCCCTGCGACGAACACCTGGCGTCGGATCGCCCCGCTTCCCCCGGGCACCAACGCTTGGCAGCCCGACCAGGAAGTGGCTTCCGAGAACATCGAACTCGGGCGACTCGGTACCGTCGCCCTGGACGGAAAGGTGTACGCCATCGTCCATGCCTCCGCCGGTCACGGCGAGGCACAGCTGTTGTCTTACGATGTGGACGTCGACGCCTGGAAGGCCGTGGCGACCCTGCCCGGAAGCGCCGATCTCACGCGTGCGGTGACGATCTGGGACGGCCGCCTCGTCGTGTACCAGGTGGAGCCCGGCACCGATCCGATCCCGACCAGAGTATTCGAACCGGAAACCGGGGCGTGGTCGGAGCTCCCCGCGATCCCCCCAGGTGACTCCCGCTCGACCGATGCGACGATCCAGTTCATCGGGAAGGGCACGAGGCTGTATGCGTTCACCGCGACCACCTCTGTTGCCGGGACCCCGCCGGTGCCCCGGTATGTCCAACGAGTCTCGGTGTTCGACGGCACGCGCTGGAAGACCTTCTCGCATCCGGGCGGCAGTGGTGGACTCGACGCGGTGTGGGCGGCGACCGGCGACCGGTTCACGATGATCGTCCCGTATCGAGTGGGATTCGGCCCGACCGGCACCACAACCGGAGCCGACCCGACGGAAGGTCCGCTACTCCTGACGTTCGATCCGGCGACGGGGAACTTCGCCGAGCCGACGATTCCCGACGAGATCCGGACGGCCCCGACGTCGGTGCAACCGGCGGTCGTTTCGAACGGCCGCTCGCTCGCGTTGGTGGGAGCCCAGGCATCCCCGATCTTCGACGGGGCCACCGAGACCTGGTCGGTGGCGACCGGGCCGACGAACGAACAGATCGATGAGCTGTCCGCCACCTGGGCGGGTGATCAGCTCGTCATCTGGGGCGGCTCGACGGTGGCCGGGAGCACGTACCCGGCTGCGTTCAACGACCGGGGGTGGATCTGGACACCGCCGTCGGACATGTCGACCGGGTCGTCGTCGTCCGTGCCGTCCGGTGCGTCGGCACCGCCCACGACTTCCGCACCGACCGGGCCGACCGTCTCGCAGCTCGCCGCCGGGTCGTGGCGTGATCTCCCCATGCCCCCGGTCCCGATGGGTGGCGACGCCGGGGTGGTCTGGACCGGTAGTCGGCTGTTCGCGTGGGGCGGAACCGCCGACTCCACCGAATTCCAGGTCGAAGGCATCTCGCGGCGGGCTGCGCTGTACGACCCGACGACCAGGAAGTGGGATCTCACCTCCGCGGCGCCGATCGCTCCCCGGTCGAATCCGACGACGGTCTGGACCGGAAGCGAGGTGTTGGTCTGGGGCGGGCTCGATACGTCCCGCCGCGTCGTCGAGGACGGCGCCGCGTACGACCCGGCGACCGACTCGTGGCGGAAGCTTCCGCGTGCCCGCGCGCCCGGGTCACCGAGCGGCAGCCCCACCGACTCGATGACCGGGACCTTCCGCCAACAGGCCGCGACCTGGACCGGCGACCGACTCGTGGTCATCACCGGTCCTGCTCAGCCGGCATCGGCATCGACTTCGGCGTCGGGCTCGGGAGGATCGACGATCACGGCCGCGGTGTACGACCCGAGCAGCGACCGTTGGGCGACCCTCCCGTCCCTCCACGCATCCGAAGCCGCCAGCCGAAACTTGGGCATCGACGCCGCCACGCTCCCAGGCGGACCATCCTTGGTGTGGTTGTCATGGTCGACGACGATGAAGCAGGGCTCGGATGGGTCATCGACCGAGGACCTGCCGGGAGAGCAGACCCTCTACGAGGTCGATCCACACGCCGACACCGCTCAGACGACCTGGACCCACGTGACGCTCACCGGTGGCGCGGGTGCCATCACCGACCCGATCGTCGCCGGGGACGCCATCGCGGCCACCGCGGATCCGACCAGGCTCTCCCCGGAATACCGTGGTCCGCGCGTGACGGACGCTCCGACCGTGCTGCTGTCACTCGACGACGGCCCATCCGGACCGGTCGCCACGCGGACGGCGATGCCACTGGGCCGCTTGGACACGATCAACCAGCCGCAGGTCTGGACCGGTCGTGCCGTCGTCCGATTCGCCTCGAACGACGGGCTGGGTCCGACCAGCTCACAGCAGCCTGGGGATCTCGCCGCGTTGGACCCGACCAGTCGCACCTGGACCGACCTGCCGCGCTCACACTGGACCGCCGTCTCCGACGCACTCCACCTGGTCTGGGCCGGGGACCGGCTCATCGTGTGGGGGCGACTCTCGACGACGTGTGCCGGCCACGCCAGCGACTGC
>JBDZUV010000242.1:0-1694 GCA_040255345.1 Actinomycetota bacterium
GGCACCGGCCGGTATCTGTTCGACCTCCCCGCCGCCGCGCGCATCCAACTCTCCAGCGCCGGCATCTCGCCCGATCGCGTTCACTTGTCTGGTGCCGTGACCGGCCCCGGCACCCCGTTCTTCAGCCACCGCTTCGAGGGGCCGACAGGCCGGTTCGCGGTGCTGGCCCGGCTGACCGGAGAGGACGCCGCGTGAGCAAGGCCGACACCCCTTTCACCGCTTCCCGTTTCGTGTACGACTCGTTCTTTATCGACGCCGCCGCGAACCAGCTGGCGTGCACGTACCGGCTGGACGACTGGACGTTCACCGAGACGGTCACCCTGCCCGGAGGCGGAGACTGGTCGACGCCGGCGGCATACCAGGCCGCCCGCCTCGTTTTCCTGCTGGCGGGGGTCTCCTACTACAAGGCGGGAGCGCCGCCGGTCATCGACCTCGGCAGCCACGCGGTGACGGACACGGAGCGCGCGTTCCTGCGGGAGTACTACGTGGACGGGCTGGGCGAGTTCGCGTTCCGCTCGGAGCCCCGTCTCGATTTGACCGGACTGGAGATCTCTGGCCCGCGGTTGCAGCGCGATGCACCCGTCGGCTTCTCGCCGGAGATCGGCACCCCGCTCATCCCGTTCGGCGGCGGCGTCGACTCCATCGTCACCGTGGAGTTGTTGCGTGGCAAAGCGCCCGACGCGTCGCTGTTCGTGGTGAACCGTCCCGGAGATCGGTTCGACGCGATCGAGAGGCCGTCGGCGGTGACGGGCCTGCCGACGGTGCGCGCCGAGCGGGTGCTGGACCCGACGATCCTGCGCTCGGCGGAGTTGGGCTTCCGCAACGGCCACGTACCGGTGACGGGCATCCTGTCCGCGATCGCCGTGCTCGCCGCCGCGGTCGGCGGGCACGACGCCGTGGTGATGAGCAACGAGTGGTCCGCCTCGATCGGCACCGTGGAACTCGAGGGTCGTTCCATCAACCACCAGTACTCCAAGTCGCTCGCCTTCGAGACGGGATTCCGCCGGGTGATCGCCGAGGCGATCGGCGAGGATCTGCAGTACTTCTCGATGCTGCGGCCGTTCACCGAACTGTGGATCGCCCGTCGGTTCGCCGGCCTGCCGCAATACTTCGACTCGTTCCGAAGCTGCAATCGCGCCTTCCACATCGATCGTGCCAAGAGGTGGGACCACTGGTGCGGCGTGTGCGACAAGTGCGCGTTCATCGACCTGATCCTGGCGCCGTTCCTGGATGCCACCGTATTGCAGAAGGTCTTCGCCGAGGCCGTCGCCGAGCCGCTCGAGAACCCCTCCATGGCAGCCAGTTTCGGTACGTTGGTGGGCCTGGTGCCGGACGCGAAGCCCTGGGAGTGCGTCGGCGACGTACACGAGAGCCGGGTCGCGTTGCAGCTCGCCGCGCTGCGACCGGACCGGGCGCGAACCCACCTGGTGCAGGAGTTGGCGCTGCGGGTGGCCGGACCCGACCGGGACACGTGGCCCGATCCGCGGGTTGCCGCCGAGGCATTGCTGCGGCCGGTCGGCGAGCACCACATCCCGGTCTGGTTCCTGCCGGCCGAGCTTCGGGGCTGATGCCGGTGACGCATCCCGGCACGACCGGCCACGAGCCCGTCGCGGACCCTGCGCCGGATCGCTCCCGGCCGCTCACGGCCGGCGCAACCGACGCCGGCACCCCTTCGAGGTCCACCCTGAGCTGGG
>JBDZUV010000013.1:0-26586 GCA_040255345.1 Actinomycetota bacterium
TCGTCGCCGGTGTCCTCCGACAGGTCGGCGAGCGGCGCCAGCTCCGGGGTGGCGAGCCAGCCGGCCAGGTTCACCGGTGACCAGGGTTGGCTCTGCAGGGGCAGCCCGTCGCTCAACGCGGCGAGCCGGAGGAGACGAGCGGCGTCGTCGTCAGCGGCCCCTGCGGTCGTTTCCGAGGGCCGGTGACGACCCAGGGCGTCGACCAACGCAGGCGAGACGGCGAAACCGAAGCTGCGCCGCACCGCCTCGGTGCCGGCGTCGAGACCTTCGATCAGCTCGTCGGTCGCGGCGCGGGTGGCCTCGGTGAGCACCGGTTCCCCCGACGAGTCGAGCCGGGGACGGGGTTGCAGCCGGAATTCGGACGCGACCCGGAGCGGTTCACGTCCGGACGAGCCCGTCTGTGGGGTGTCGGGGAGCCGCATGATGTACGCGACCAGCGAGGCGATCTCGACACCGTCGGCGTCGTGCACGGTGAACGCCAACGGGTACACGCCGGGGCGGGTGAGGGTGACCCGGTCGGTCCCGGTCGGCGGGGGCGGGGGAACCTCGACCCCCGATGGTGGTGCCGAGCCGTCGTCGACGGCGAATCGCACGGTCACCGACACCGTTCCGCGCTTGAGGTCGTGCTCGCTCAACCGGGCTTCGGTCCCGGTGAGGTTCCGGCCCGTCGTGGTCAGTGCGAACGCCGAACGGGTCGGGACGGCGGCGTGCAGGACCGGGACCAGGGTCGCCCCCGCGGGGACGT
Organism: Actinomycetota bacterium; assembly: GCA_040255345.1. Classification (GTDB taxonomy): domain Bacteria; phylum Actinomycetota; class Acidimicrobiia; order Acidimicrobiales; family Iamiaceae; genus JAFDWI01. Next base: position 746 of record JBDZUV010000013.1, read on the forward strand.
CGGTGATCTTGACGGTGGCACTCACCGTGTCGGTGGCCTGGACCCACGGATCGAGCGCCGACAGTCGGATCGAGGTCGCCGAATCGGCGGTCGGTTCGGCCGCAGACCCCACCGACGACACCGGGGTCGCGACCAGCACCGCGGCCACCACGACCGCCACGAGCGCGCGTACCCTCAGGCGCGGCGCGCTCACCGCGGCCGGTCCCGCTGCCAGGCCCACACCGCGAGCCGGTCGGTGGTCGGCGTGAAGCCGCAGCCGACGTAGAGCCGCTGGGCGGCGGTGTTGTCGACCTGGGTGTTGACCAGCACCCGGTCGGCGTGACGTCGAGCGAACCACCGCAGCGCGTCGACGACGAGCGCCCGGGCGTAGCCCTGGCGGCGACACGTCGGATCGACCGCGACACGTTGGACGTAGCCGGTACGGTCGGCGAACCCGCACACCGCGTAGGCCACGGCGCGCCGCGACACGTCGGCGTCGACCAGGCGGAATCGACACACCGGGGTCGCGGCCAGGATCGCCCGCAGCCCCCCGTCGTCCAATGCCGTGCCGGTCGTGAACGCCCGTCCGTCGACACGAGCGGCCTCGGGGAGACCACGCCGCGTCGAGCCCCGGCGCGTCGGCGTGTGGCGCGACGGCAGCGGCGCATCGAGGTCGTGGCGCAGTACGCACAGTTCCTCGTGCAAGGTGAAACCGGCGGCGGCGAACGGTTCGAGGCTGGCCGCGTCCAACGCGGCGGTGAGCACCCGCCGTACCCCGCGACCATCGAGTTGGTCGACCACGCCGGCGATGGTGTCGCGATGGAGTCGCTCGCGGGGATCGCCCGGTCGGAGCACCACCGTGCGGGAGGGCGCGTGCCACTCATCGCACAACAGTCGGTCGTCACCGATACGGAAGATCTCGGGTGCGCTCATCGTTTCTCGTCCCGACGAGGTTACGAAGTCTCCACGACGAGTGGCGTGATCGACGGTGACTCGCCGGCCTCGTGGGCGTCACCGGGCACGGCAGTAGTCTGGTCGGGTGACGCTGCTGGTCGTCGCCGACGAACGCTGTGCCCTGCACTTCGCCGGATCCGGACACCCCGAGCGCCCGGAACGCGTCGATGCGGTCCTGTTGGGCCTGCACGATGCCCAGCGCGACGGGGCCCTCGAGCTCTGCGTCCCGCCCCCCGCCACGCACGACGCCATCGAGCGGGTGCACACCCCCGACTACGTGGCCGCGGTCACGTCGTTCTGTCTGACCGGCGGCGGCCACCTCGATCCGGACACCGCGGTCGTTCCCGAGTCTCTCGAGGCCGCGCACCTGGCCGCGGGGTCGGGTCTGCACGCGATCGACGTGCTCCGTGCGGGGCACGCGACCGCGGCGTTGTGCGCCGTGCGGCCTCCCGGGCATCACGCCCGACCCGGTGCGGCGATGGGCTTCTGCGTGTTCAACAACGTGGCGGTGACGGCGGCGGCGCTGGCCGCCGCAGGGGAACGGGTGCTGATCGTCGACGTCGACGTCCATCACGGCAACGGCACCCAGGAGATGTTCTGGGACGATCCCCGGGTCGCGTACGCGTCGATCCACCAGTGGCCGTGGTATCCGGGCACCGGGACCACGACGGAGACCGGGGGTGCCGCGGCGCCCGACGGCATCTGCAACGTGCCGGTTCCCGCCGGAGCGACCGGCGACGTGTACGAGGCCGCCCTCGACACGGTCGTCGTTCCCTTCGCCGAACACTTCGCTGCGGACTGGTTGTGCATCTCGCTGGGCTTCGACGCCCACCGGGCCGATCCACTCGCGGAAGTCGCCTTGTCGTCGGGGGACTTCGGTCGGATCGTCGCCAAGCTGCGCCGACTCGTGCCGCCAGGACGGACCATCGCCCTGTTCGAGGGCGGCTACGACCTGGGAGCGATCGCCGCTTCGACAGCGGCCGCGGTGGCGGCGTTGACCGACACCACGCCCGGCGTCGCGACGCCCGCGGCCGGCATCGGTGACGAGGCACCCACGTCTGGCGGACCCGGCCGGAACGTGATCGCCGCGCTGGCCGAGCGCTGGGAGCGCTGAGCATCGGTCGGCCGATGCCGGGTCGGACCTGACCGGCGCCGAGACGATCGGTGAGGTGGCGACCACGGTCGGTGCCGGTCGACGCGTTCGTGATGGCCACCACCCGGCGTCGCCACGGCCGGCGCGCCCCCGCGCCCGAGGAAGCCGTTCGGGGGTACCCGTCACCCCCGAAGATCCCCGAGCGGGTCATGGTGACGAGAATTCGCCCGCAGCGAAATAATCGTCATGTAGTTGTAATGAGGGACCGGGGCTGGTTACAGTACCGCTCCATGCATAATCGCCGATTCGCCCGCCGCGCTGTCGCCGCGGCGCTGGCACTGTCGGTCGGAGTGGCTCCCTTCCTGTCTGCTTCGAACGCGCGTGCCGATGAAATCACCGACCTGCAGACACGTGCCGACCAGATCTCGTCGCAGATCTCGGATCTTCAGGCTCAGGTCGAACGAGACACCGCCGCAGTCGAACGGGCCACCTATCAGGCCTCGGTGATCGACGAGAAGATCGACAAGGCCACGGCGCAGTTGGCCGCCGCCAAGCGCCACGAGGCGTCCAGCCGCAAGGACCTGGCCGACTACGCGCTCAACGCGTACGTGAACGGAGGCTCGGGTTCGGTCGACCTGGCCGTGCTGCTCGACACCAAGGGTGACGAGATCGGGCCCCGTCAGGGCTACACGTCGACGGCGGTCGGCGACCGGCAGGAACTGGTCGACCAGCTCCAGGCGTCGCAGCGCATCACGGCCGATCGGGCCGACACGCTCGCGACCGAGCGCGAGAACGCGGCAGCGGTGGCCGAGCAGGCGAAGGACAAGAAGGCCAGTGCCGAAGCCGCGCAGCGCGAACTCGAGTCGGTGCAGTCCCAGGTCAAGGGCAAGCTCGCCACCCTGGTCGCCGAGAAGCAGGCCGCCGAGGAGCGCGCCCGTGAAGCGCGGGCCCGTGAGGCCGCCCAGGCGGCGCAGCGACGGGCTGCAGCCGAGGCAGCCACCCACGCCGCGGCGTCACAGGCTGCTGCGCCGAATGTGACCGCTCCGGTGCAGACCGAGTCGGCACCTGCTCCTGGTCCTGTCCAGTCGACGGCACCCGCGCCGACCGCTCCCGTGCCCTCCTCGGGTCGGGGTGGAGCAGCCGTGGCGGCTGCGGCGAGTCAGCTCGGAACCCCCTATGTGTGGGGCGGTTCTTCGCCAGGTGGATTCGACTGTTCGGGGCTGACGATGTGGGCCTGGGCGCAGGCCGGGGTCTCCCTACCCCGCGTGACCTACTCGCAGCGGAGCGCCGGGCAGGTCGTGCCGCTGTCGCAGATCCAGCCTGGTGACCTCGTGTTCTACAACGGGTTCAGCCATGTGGGACTGTACGCCGGCGGGGGCTCGATCATCCACGCTCCCCACACCGGCGACGTGGTCAAGTACGCCAGCCTCTACATGTCGAACCCGATCCTGGTGGTCCGCCCGGGCTGATCCGGCGTCGATCGTCGATCGGGCTACTGCAGATCGACGGCGAGCTGCTTGCGGAGCGCCCGACGGCCCGTCCAGCCGAGGATGATCGCGGCGAGGGCGAGCACCCAGAAGACCACCAGAAGGACGGCGGCGGGCACGGCCCGATCGGCGACCTGCACCGAGCAGCGGTCGTCCTGGGCCTGACGTAGCCGGGCGGTGTCCCAGCCGTGCAACGGCTTCCCGTCCTCGGCGACGAGGGCGTGGTCGGTCTGGGCCTGCAGAAGGAACCCGGCGGGGGTCCCGCAGTGTTGGACCCCCGGGTTCGTGACCGGGATGAGGAACAGGGCCGCCGAGCCGACGAAGGCGACCAGCGCCGGCACCATCAACACGGTCGCGGCGCGCATGCGGCGGTTCGTCGGCCGACACGACCGCACGGTGGTCGCCGTGGCGTCGGTCGACCCGTCACCGGCCGCCTCGTCGGCGACATCGGCCCCATCGTCGGTTCCGACCCGTGGTGGCGGCGTATCTGATGACGATTCGGCATCCATGATGTCGTCCAGTGTGCACGCTGGCGCATCGACTCGGTGCAACCGGGGGACCGGGCGGGTCGACTGCAGGGCCGTGGCCGAGAACGAGGCACCGTCTCGGCGGGGTTTCGGGGTGCGGGGGCCGCCGTTGCGCCGGTGACACGAGGTCACCGGATGCGATGGTGATGGAGGGAGGTACGACCCCCGCACTCACCCGAAACGACCGACGGTGGAGGGCCGTCGGTACCTCCTCCATCGGCGCACCCCGGAGTTTTCTTGAGCGCTCTTCGGTGTGTCAGCCTTGAGCCCATCGTGCTCGCTGACGAACTCTTCCTCGGTCACGACCTGCTGGCCTGGTTGGTTCTCGCCTTCGGCGGCGCGCTCGTGGTCGGCAACATCGCGGCCCTGATCCGGCCGCCGGTCGAGACCGATCCCGACAGCCCCCCGAAGATGCTGCGCCGTCGGGCCCTGATCTACGCGGGCATCGGCGCGATCGCCGCTATCTGGGCTCTGGCGACCCTGATGACCGGCTGAGCGCCGCGTCGGGGGACTTCTCGGCGGTCGGGGCAGAGGCCGTGACCGGTGCGGATGTCGCCGCGTCGGCCAGGCGTCGGCGTGCCCGGCGCGACGAATGCACCACCCACGCAGCACCTCCGGCCAGTACGACGATCAACCCGCCCATCAACAGGAGCTGCTGGGAACCGCCGCGGTCGCCCGAGTCGGTCGGCTCGTGGCCACCGTCGGGAACCGGTATGGCGGGTTCGTCGACCTGTGCCGCCGCCCCGGTCTCGGGCGACGGGGGTTGCACGGCGTTGGAGACGGCGACGTAGATGCCGGTCATGGCCGCGATCGCGATGGTGAAGATCACCGCGATCCGCCAGAACTGACGCGCCTCGGCGCGATCCAACGCGGCCTGTTCGGCCGGGCTTCTGAGCGGGCGTTCGTAGTTCATGGGTCTCGAAGTGGGGATTCGTCGGCGGGCCGACTAGAACCGACCGGGTGGCCAGGCAAGCGATGCGTCCGGTGACCGGTGGATTCGTCGTCGCAACGATTCTATTGGTCCTGGCGTCGATCTACTCGGCCCGGACCGCCGCCGCCCACGCCATTCTCGAGTCGTCGTCGCCGGCGGATCAGAGCGTGCTCGAAGGCTCTCCGGCCCGGGTGCGGTTGAGCTTCTCGGAGCCTGTGACGCTCGTGGCCGGTGCGCTGCGCGTGTTCGACTCGTCGGGCGAGCGGGTGGACCAGGGGCTGGCATCCCATGCCGGGTCGTCGTCTCAGGTCGCGGTCGACCTGAAACCCGACCTCCACTCCGGGTCCTATGTGGTCGCGTGGCGGGTCATCTCGGCGGATTCGCATCCGGTCCACGGCGGCTTCGTGTTCTCGGTCCGGTCCTCGGAGACCGTCGCCGCCCTCGATTCGCTGATCGACCAGTCGTCGGCACCGGGCTATGAGATCGCCAGAGCGGCGCTGGGCGGCATCGGGTACCTCGGCAGCTTCATCGTGGTGGGAGCGGCGATGTTCGCCGCGTTCGCCCAGCGCGGTTCAGAAACCGACCGGCGACTGGTCGGCGTGCTCGCCGCGGTCACCGTGGTGACCGTCCTCGCCGAGGTGATGCGGGTACCGGTCGAGGCGGCGCTGGCCACCGGTGAGGGCATGGGGTCGCTGTTCGATCCGGGGGTGCTGGGCGAGCTGTTGGGGCAGGGGACCGCTGCGACGATCGCCGCGGTGGCCGTGTCCGCGGTCGCCGGGCTCGTCGCGCTGCAACGTCCCGGACCGACCCGGCGCCCGAGTGCGCTGGTGGCCCTGGCGTTGCTCGCCGGCGCGTTCGTCGCGTCGGGGCACACCCGCTCGGCCGACCCGGCCTGGTTGATGAGCGTCCTCGACGCCGTGCACGTCGCGGCCGGTGCGGTCTGGGTCGGTGGCATCGCGGCGTTGCTGTGGCGGCTCCGGCTCCGCCGGCGTGCCGCCCGGCGCGGGGGTGTCGACCCGCACGGCGATCCGTCGGTCGCCGCCGAGGAGGTCGCGCGGTTCTCGCGTCTCGCGACGGTCGCGATCGTCGCGGTCGGCGCCGCGGGAGTGGTCATGGCCTATCTCGAGATCGGCTCGCGCCGGGGCCTGTTCTCGACCGGTTACGGGCGACTCGTGCTCGCCAAGATCGCTCTGGTGGTGGTGCTGGCGGGGCTGGGCATGTTCAACCATTTCCGACTCGTTCCCGCATTGCGGGCCCGCCCGGACCGTCCCGCACGGTGGCGCTATCTGGACCGGACGCTGCGGGGTGAGGCACTCGCCCTGGTCGCGGTGCTCGGCGTCACGGCCGTCCTGGTGACCGCCGTGCCCGCCCGGACGGCGCTGCGGTCCCAGGCGGTGTACTCGCAGAGCACGCCGCTCGGTCGGGGCCCCTCGGCGGGCAGCGCGAACCTGGTGATCGACCCCGCCCGGACCGGGCCGACGGCGCTGCACCTGTACCTGCTCGACCAGCACGGCCGACCCGCCGACGCCGAGAGGTCCGTCGCCGTGGAACTCGTGCAGCCCTCACTGGACATCGGTCCCATCGACAAGCAGCTCCGTCGCGCCGGCCCCGGTCACTACCTCACCAACGGCACGCTGTTCACCGTGTCGGGTGAGTGGACGGTGACCGTCCGGGTCCGGGTGGACGAGTTCACCGAACATACGGCGGTGTTGAAGGTGAAGATCGAGAGCTGACCGCGCGGCTCCGGTGCACGGGTGCGTCCCGAGGAGCATCCGACCGATGACCACCACAGATCAGAACCGACAGGCGGACCGCGCGGACCGGTCCACGCACCACGGTGCGTTGAGTACGCTCTCGGTCTGCGAGGGATCGACGAGTCCGACCGGTGAGAAGGAGGAAATGAACGGTCCCGAACCGGTGCGCCCGGACCACTCGTCGTCCTCACCGTCGGCCCCGTCGACCGGTGCGACCGCCTGGTGGCAACGTGACGCGGTCGCCGTGGTGGTGCTGCTCGCGGGGACCGCGGTGCTCTGGTTCATCCGTCGCCACGGCCCGGCCTGGTCGATGGAGGAGGCGATGATGCTCCAAGCACCGCTCCGGGTCCTCGACGGTGCGGTACCCGGGCGTGACTTCGACTACTTCTACGGGCCGCTCTCGTTGCTGATCCCCGCCGGTGTCTACAAGCTCGCGACGCCGAGTCTCGTCGTGGAACGTGCCGTGGGTGCGGGTTACGTGGCGAGCATCGGGGTCGGGCTGTACTTCGTCGGCCGTCGGTGGTCGTTCACGATCGGCCTGGCGATGGGAGTGATCGCCGTGGGAATCGGGTCGCTGTCGATCACGGGCCTGCCGATCATGGGGGCGATCGGAGGACTGGTCGTCGCACTCGCGTTCGCCGTCGGCGACCTGCGTGGAACGCCCAAGGCCTGGGCGACGGGGCTGGCCTGCGCCGTCGCGGTCGGGTTGCGCCCGGAGTTCGCCGTCTTCGCGGTCGCATTGCTGGCTGCGTTGACCCTGCTGCGGGCCGTCCGGCCGCTCGCCTGGCTCGCCGGGGCGATCGGGCTCGCGCCGTATCTCTGGTTCGTGATCGGGGCGGGTCTCGGAACCACCTGGCACAATCTGGTCGACGATGCGATGCACGTCGCCTCCGAACGGCACCTGCCCTGGCACGCCGACCTCGGCGGCACCGGGCTGCTGGCCGTCGTCGGCGCCGTCACCGCGCTCGTCGCCCTCGTGCTCGGCATCGCTCGGCGCCGCCACGCCACCGGCGTGGCCCTGGTGGGGCTCGGAACGATCGGGCTGTGTCTGGTCCCCGAGTACCTGCAGCGGGCCGACGGGGTGCACGTCGTCTACGTGACGATGGTCCCGCTGGCCACCACCGTGCCGGTCGCGTTCGAAGCGATCGGCCACATCGGCTGGTTCCAGGGTCGGATCGGGTGGCGACAACTCGGCGCGGTGGGGGTGGCGGCGCTTCTCGTCCTGGGGCTTCGCCCCAAGTTCGTGGCCCGTGCGACCCTCCGCGACGCCCGCGCGTTCGTCCGGGGCGGTGCCGTGTACGACGTCACCAACCAGGGGCGGGTCTGGTACTACCGCTCGGCAGCAACCGCCCGGGACCATGCCCTGATCGTGCGCGCCGCGGCGCGGATCGCCCCACCGGGCTCGACGTTGTTCGTCGGCCCGCTCGCCCTGGAACGTCCCACCTACACCGACGGAAGCTTCTACACGTTGTTGCCCGACTACGCCCAGCACACCCACTTCTACGATTTCCATCCGCGCATCGCCCAGGTCGACGGCCACCGGCTCGCTGCGGACGTCGCAGCCGCGGACGTGGTGATCCTGTGTGACATCGGTTTTGACGAGGACAACCTGTCGGCACGACCCGGATCCGACGAGGCGAACCGGGTGGTCGCGTCGCGCTTCACGCTCGTCGCCGAGGCCGGCGGCTGTCGCCTCTACCGGGCCGATGGTCGGTCCGGGGCCGCTTCGTGACCGACGAGGTGAGGCTCGCCTACGTGATCTCGGCGTACCGGTTGCCCGGTCAGCTGGTGCGGCTCGTCGATCTGCTCGACGAAGCGACCACGTCGTTCGTCATCTCGGTCGACCGCCGCACCGACGCCGCCACGTTCGCGGCGATGTTCCGGCCGCTCGCCGACCGGCGCAACGTGCACTTCCTGCGCCGGCACTCCAGCCCCTATCGCAGTTTCGGCCATGTGCGCTCGACCCTGGGCGGGATCGACCATCTGGTCGCATCGGGCGTCGCGTTCGACCACCTGTCGGTGATCACGGGTCAGGATCTGCCCATCAAGTCGAACGCGACGATCCGCCAACGCCTCGCCGACGCCGACGGCAAGGGCTTCATGGAGCATTTCACGTTGCCCGACGATCGCTGGTCGGGCGGTGGGCTGAACCGGTTCTCGTCGATCTTTCTCCACACCCACAACCGCAACGTCTCGATCGGTCGGAGACGTTTCGGCGGGCTGATCCCGCGGGGGTTCCCTTTCGACGCCGTCCCCCACGGCGGGTCCGGTTACTGGACCCTGCCGCACGATCTCGTGTGCTACGTGCACGATTTCGTCCGGCGAAACCCGGCCTGGGTGCGGTTCTTCCGCACCACCGACATGTCCGACGAAACGTTCTTCCACACGATCCTGATGAACTCACCCCACGCGGCGAGGATCGTGAACGACGACCTGCGCCACATCGACTGGACCGACCGTTCCGAGCTGCCGAAGATCTGGCGCAGCGCGGACTTCGACGAACTGGCGGCGAGCGACGATCTGTTCGCCCGCAAGTTCGACGAGACCGTCGACGCCGCGATCATCGACCGGGTCGCCGCCGAGTTGACCGGCTGAGCCGACTCAGCCGCGGCAGCGGGCGCAGATCCCGACCAGGTCCAGCTGGTGGCTCAACCCGTCGAAGCCGAACTCGGCGGCGACCGAGTCGAGACAGTGTTCGAGGTCGGCTTCGAGCGGTTCGGGGATCGTGAAATCCTCGATGCGTCCGCACACCTCGCACACCAGATGGTGGTGGTGTTCGGTGAGATCCTCGGCGAGCTCGTAGCGGGCGAACTCGTCGAGTGCGACGACCCGCCGGATCACGCCGGTGCGCTCCAGCACCGCGAGGTTGCGGTAGGCCGAGCTCTGCGCGAGCCCCGAGCAGGCCTCGAGGAGTTCCTCGACGCGCAGGGGGCCCTCGGCGGCGGCGAGGGCGGTGACGATCGCCCGCCGACCCGCGGTGTAGCGCTGTCGGTCGAGGCGCAGACGTTCCCCGGCGGTGTCGTGCACGTCCGGCATGATGCTCCCAAGGTAGTGCCCTGCCCGTGGCGACCGTCGTGGCCGGCACGAGGCGGGAATGCCGGCGGGGGTGGTGAAGGTTGACAGGATGGTCTGCCGACGAAAGGTGTGTTCGATGCTGGTCGAGATCTGGTCCGACGTGGTCTGTCCGTGGTGTGCGATCGGCAAGGCGCGCTTCGCCCGTGCCCTCGACGGGTTCGCCCATGCCGACGAGGTCGAGGTGGTCTTCCGCAGCTTCGAATTGGACCCGAACGCGCCCGAGCTGCGCCGCGGGACCATGGCCGAGCACCTGTCGCGCAAGTACGGGATGAGCATCGCCGAGGCCGAGAAGACCAACAGCCACCTCGAGGAGGTCGCGGCCCTCGACGGGCTGGAGTTCCATTTCGACCGGGCGCGTCCGGGCAACACCTTCGACGCGCACCGACTCTTGCAGTTCGCGGCGGAGCGGGGTTGCCAGCACGAGCTCCTGGGCGCGCTGATGGACGGGTACTTCCGCGACGGCATGGCCGTGTCGGACGTGGCCTGGCTCGCCGACGCGGCCACCGGTGCGGGTCTCTCCGTCGGTGAGGTGACCACCCTGCTCGAAGGCGACGCGTACGCCGAAGCGGTGCGCGCGGACGAGGCCCGTGCGTACGATCTGGGCATCACCGGGGTGCCGTTCTTCCTGATCGAGGGCAAGTACGCGATCCCCGGCGCCCAGTCGATCGAGCGCTTCGGAATGGGCCTCGACCGCGCCTGGGGCAAGCTCATCACCGCCTGATCCGCCGCGGCGGAATGCCGCTCAGCGGGTGGCCGCGGCGAGGTGGTCGCCGGTGACGGTGTGCGGCGCCGCGACGAGATCGGCCGGGGTGCCTTCGAACACGACGCGCCCGCCGTCGTGACCGGCGCCGGGACCGAGGTCGATGATCCAGTCGGCATGCGCCATCACCGCCACGTCGTGTTCCACGACGATCACCGAGTGGCCGTCGTCGACGATGCGGTCGAGCAGGTCGAGCAGATGGCCGACATCGGCGAGATGCAACCCGGTGGTGGGTTCGTCGAGCACGAACACGTCGGCCGCGCCTCCCAGATGCGTCGCCAGACGTAGTCGCTGCCGCTCCCCGCCCGACAGGGTCGGCAGGGCCTGGCCGAGCCTCACGTAGCCGAGGCCGACATCGACGAGACGCGCCAGGATCCGCGCGGCTGCGGGCACCGCGCCGTCGCCGTCCCCGGCGCCGCCCCCGAAGAACGCGGCCGCGTCGTCGACCGACGACTCCAGGACGTCCGCGATCGACCAGCCGGCGAAGGTGAGCGCGAGCACGTCGTCGCCGAAGCGGCGCCCGTCGCACTCCTCGCACGGTACGGCCACGTCGCCCATGAGCGCCAGGTCGCTGTAGACCACGCCGAGCCCCGCGCACCCCGCACAGGCACCCTCGGAGTTCGGACTGAACAGCGACGGTTTCACGCCGTTCGCCTTCGCGAACGCCTTGCGGATCGGGTCGAGCACCTTGGTGAAGGTCGCCACCGAGGAACGCCTCGACCCTCTGATGGGCGCCTGGTCGACGGTGACCACCCCGGTGCGCCCGGCGATCGCATCGGTGACCAGTGAACTCTTGCCCGACCCGGCCACCCCGGTGATCACGGTCAACACGCCGAGCGGCACGTCCACGTCGAGGTCACACAGGTTGTGCAGCGACGCCCCCCGTACCTCGAGCACGGTCTCGGCGACCCGGACGTCGTCTTTCACCCGCACCGGGTCCGCCAGATGGCGACCGGTCGGCGTGCTGCTGCGGCGTAGCCCGGCGACGGTCCCCGAGAACGTGACCGTGCCACCGTCGGCCCCGGCACCCGGGCCGAGGTCGACCACGTGGTCGGCGAGGGCGATGATCGTCGGGTCGTGTTCGACGACGAGCACGGTGTTGCCCGCGTCGCGCAGGCTCTCGAGCAGGCTGCCCATGCGGGCCACGTCGTGGGGATGCAGCCCGGCCGTGGGTTCGTCGAACACGTAGGTGACGTCGGTGAGCGGGGAGCCGAGGTGGCGGACCAGTTTGGTCCGTTGGGCCTCGCCTCCCGAGAGGGTTCCGGCCGGACGTTCGAGAGACAGATAGCCCAACCCGATCGTCTCGAATGCGTCCAGGGTCTCGGCGACCTTTTCGACCAGGGGCCGCACCGAGGCGTCGTCGATCGTGCGCACCCACCGGGCGGCGTCGCTGATCTGCATGGCGCACACCTCGGCGATGTCGACCCCGTCGATCTTCGACGACCGGGCCGTCTCGTTCAACCGCGATCCGCCGCAGTCGTCACAGGTGGTGAAGGTCACCGCCCGTTCCACGAAGCGCTTCACGTGCGGCTGCAACGAGTCGACGTCACGGCTGAGCACCGAGGAGCGGAACCGGGTGAGCACGCCCTCGTAGGTCAGGTTGATGCCGTCGATCTGGAGTTTCGTCGGTTCACGCTCCAACAGGTCGTGACGCTCGGTCTTCGTGAACTCGCCCACCGGCTTGTCGAAGTCGAAGTAGCCACTGCCGCGGAAGATGCGCCCGTACCAACCGTCCATGCTGTAGCCGGGCACGAGGATCGCCCCTTCGGCCAGGGACTTCGAGGCGTCGACGATGACGTCCAGGTCGATGTCCGACACGGTCCCGCGTCCCTCGCACGTCGGACACATGCCGCCCAGGCGTTCGAACGAGCGCTTCTGTCGCGTCTTGCGGCCGCCTTTGTTGAACGTCACCGCGCCGGCCCCGCTCAGCGTCATCGTGTTGAACGAAAAAGCGCCGGGCGGGCCCACGTGCGGCCGGCCGATGCGGGAGAACAGCACCCGCAGCTGTGCGTGCACGTCGGTCGCGGTACCCAGTGTCGAGCGGACGTCGCCGCCGAGGCGTTCCTGGTCGATCGCGATGGCGGTGGTGAGCCCTTCGAGCGCGTCGACGTCGGGGCGGGGGATGCTCGGCATGAATCCCTGCACGAAGCTGCGGTAGGTCTCGTTGATCAGGCGCCGGGATTCCGCGGCGATCGTGTCGAACACGAGGGAACTCTTGCCCGAGCCCGACACCCCGGTGAACACCGTGAGGCGTCGCTTGGGCAGTTCGATGGAGACGTCGCGCAGGTTGTTGACGCGCGCGCCGCTCACCACGATGCGGTCATGACGGTCGGCAGCAGAGGTGCGGCTCATGGCGAGGAACGTTAAGCGGCTCGCTGGCGGAGTGCTCGTACCGGTCCGGTCCGCACGCGCCCCGACGCCCCGCGGCCGCATTCCCACGGTGTCCTCCTCGATCGGTCGCGGAGCCTAGGCTCCGCCGAATGTCTGGACCAGCTCATCTCGTCCGAGCCGCTGCCGTCGCCCTGGCGCTGTGCGTCGGTACCGCGTGCTCCTCGTCGGCATCCCAGGCCGGCCTGGCCACCACGACCGTGGCGTCGTCGGTGGCCCCGACGACCACGACCGCGTTGCCGATCACCCCGGCAGGCGACACCTACGGCGTCGGTCGGAGGGACGTCACCCTGGTCGACCCCTCCCGCGACACCGATGCCGACCCGAAGAAGGACGTGGCGGCGAAGAAGGGACGCACGCTGCCCACGGTGATTCTCTACCCGACCGCCGACACCGCCGACCACGCGACGAGCGACGATCACCCGGTCGCCGACGGTCGATTCCCACTCGTCGTGTTCTCACACGGCGTCACCGCCAGTGGGCCCGCCTATGTCGGGGTGATGGCGAAGCTCGCCGCCGTCGGTTATGTCGTCGCCCTGCCCACCTTCCCGCTCACGTCGGGCTCCGGTGGGTGGAACAACGTCGGTCAGGCCTCGAACCAGCCCGCCGACGTCAGCTTCATCATCGACCAGCTGCTCGAGCAGTCGGCGGCCGAAAACGGGCTGCTCGCCGACCATCTGTCACCTGATGCCGTGGCCGTCGCCGGCCACTCACTCGGGGCGATCACCTCGCTGTTGTTCGCCAACACCTGCTGCCGCGACGATCGGGTGAAGGCCATCGTGGCCGTCAGCGGCATCACCTTCCCCGGCAAGTCCAGGACCGACTCCTACGACGATCCACCCAAGACCCCGCTCCTGATGCTCCACGGTGAGAAGGACACGACCCTGCGCTACGACGTGGGATCGAGACAGATCTTCGACAAGACCCTCGACGACCTGCCACGCGGCCTGATCAGCTTCGCCGACAAGGGGCACGTCGACGTGCTCGGCTCGCCGTCGTTCATGCCGTCGATCATCGCCTTCCTCGACATGGAGCTGCGCGGCGACCCCGACGAATGGAAGGCGCTGGGCGCCCAGATCGCCCGGAACGGCGACGCGCGCATCGAGGTTGCCGGCGGTCTTCCCCCGGCGACGGGCTGACCCCGGGTTCGAGTGGTGGCGGCCGCCACGTGTCGCGGTGCGCCCTCAGATCGGCTGGCGGTAGCCGAAGAACTCGTGGTCCTCGTTGTAGCCGCCGTAGCCGCCGCCGATCTCGGCGAAGTCGTGCACGAACTCGATGCCCTTGATCCACTTCACCTGCTTGAAGCCCAGTTGGTTCTCGTTGCGCAGGCGCAGCGGCGCCCCGTGGCCGTAGGTGAGCGGTGCCCCGTTCATGTCGTACGCGAGCATCGTGAGCTCGTAGGTCATCTGTTCGATCGGGTGCGCGTCGTAATACGCGCCCGCGTCCGCCCCCTCGCCGAGCGAGTAGAACACGACCCACTTCGCCTCGGGGGTCGGTTCGACCAACTCGAGGATCGTGCTCATCGACACCCCACCCCAGCGCGCCACACCCGACCAGCCCTGGATGCAGAAGTGCTGGGTGATCTGTGAGTGATAGGGCATGGCCCTCAGGTCGTCGAGGGACAGGCTCACCGGATGGGCGACCAGTCCACCGATCTCGAGCCGCCAGTCGGCGAAGTCGGTGTCCCACAGGTGCCGGTACTCGTCTGAATCGGGGTACCGGCCGTTGTGCCAGAAGTACGGCGAAAGGTCGTCTTCGCCGTACTGGCCCGCCGAGGAGTCGAGGTGCTCGAACAGACGCTGGACCGGGCCGATCAGGAAGAACCCGGCCCGTTGGATCCAACGGGGACGCCGCAGGGTCAGCGGCGACGCGGCGAACCAGGCGACCCCGGCGATCACGATCGAGACCACGAACACCCAGAATCCCGTCCAGCCGTTCCCGTCGCGCGCCGCGTACATGTAGTTCAGGTTCGCCAACACCCCCGTGGTGCCGACCATGGTCACGTGCGCCACGATGAACAGCACGAACCAGCACATGACCAGGAAGTGCAACGAGCGGGCGACCTGGATCGACAGGAGCTTCGACAGTCGCTTGAACCGGGTCGACAACGCCGGCGACATGCCCAGACCGGTGATCAGGGCGAGGGGACCGGCCACGAACACCGTCAGGAAGTAGGCGAGCAGTTGCAGCCCGTTGTAGGCGACCCAGGAATGCTCCGCCGGAAAGTCGAGTGACGCGTACTGGATCGCCGTACTGAGCGCGTTCGGGAACACGTCCCACGAGGTCGGCACGATGCGGCGCCAGTGTCCGGTGGTGAAGATCAACACGTAGAACACCACGCCGTTCACCACGAACAGCACGTCCATGCCCAGGTGCCACCAGCGCGCCAGGCCGATCGAGTGGCGGATCCCGGGCAGTGCCACGTGCTTGGGCAGGCTCACCGAATCCTGTTTCGCCGTCCACAACGGATCGTCCGGCACGGCCTTCTGGATGCGGAACCACTCCTTGCCCGGCGTGGAGTGACGGGTCCAGTACAGCCGCGGGTGGTCGCTCAGGATCTGCCAGCCCGAGCGGATGATGAACAGGATCATGAACATGTTGAAGAAGTGCTGCACGTTCGTGAACACCGGAAAGCCCGAGCGGGCCTCGGCGGCGGGCGTGATCCGGGTGCCCGGCCAGGTCTGGATGAAGTGCTGCACCCCGGAGACGTTGCGCAGCCCCTTGGCCACGGCGACCGCCACGATCATGCCGACCAGGCCCATCGGCAGCAGCCACAGCAGGTTGAACCAGCCGCTTTGGCCGATCCGCACCCGGGGCGCGATCCCGGTGGCCGACGGGATCGACCCGGCCCACGTCGTCGGGTCGATCGCGTCCTCGGGCTGGGTGAGCAGGCCACGCAGGTCGTGGATCGCCTCGGGCGACAGGTCCGAGCCCGGGAGTGATCGGTCCGACGGGCCCGGGTCGGCGGGGGGTTGCGAGTTGGCCTTCTCCATGACGTTCCTCCAGGTGAGGAGTTCGGCATTGCATGGCCAGGAGACCCCGGTCGTCGGGGCCTTCCTGTCGGCTCGTTCTCTTCGGGAGCGAACCTAGCGAGAGTCTGACCCATCTCACAACGAGCAATGCCGCTGCGGACTCAACCGCCGGGGTCGAGCAGCCGGGAGAGATACCCGGTCGGTGCCAAGGTCTCCGGGGTGCCCTGCTGGCACACCCGACCCTCTTCGAGCACCAGGATCCGGTCGCCGAGTGTGCGCGCGTCGGTCGGATCGTGGGTGACCAACAACCGCACCCCCGAGTGTGATGCGAGGTGTTCGGCCAGCACCGAGCGCATCTCGCCGCGTACCCGCGCATCCAGGGCCGACAACGGTTCGTCCATGAGCAACACGTCGGGTTCGGACGCGAGGGCGCGTGCCAACGCGACCCGCTGGGCCTGCCCACCCGACAGTTCGCCGACCCGGGCATCGAAACGCCCCGCGAGCCCGACCCGGCCCAACCACTCCCGGGCGACCTTCGCCGAACGGGCCCGACGGACCCCACGACAGCGCAGCCCGAATGCCACGTTCTCGCCCGCCGAGAGATGGGGGAACAGCATCCCGTCCTGGAACACGAACCCCACCGACCGGTGCTCGGGCGCGACCCACCGCCGCTCGGCGGGCGCGTCCCACACGGCGTCACCGAAACGGACGACGCCGGTGTCGAGGGGAAGCAACCCGGCGACGATCCGCAGCAGGGTCGTCTTGCCGGCCCCGTTGGGGCCCACCACGGCCAAGGTCGTGCCCGCGGGTACCGCGTAGTCGACGGCGAGCTCGAAACGTCCCAGGCGACGACGCCCCGAGCAGGCCAGGAACGAACCGTCGGGCGGGTGCTCGTCGGGAGCCGCCGGCTGGCGGGGCGTGTGCCCGGCGGGAAGGTCGTCGATCGTCACCGCTGGGCTCCCAGCCACCGTCCGCGCAATGCGATGAGCACGGCGAGCGACACGGCGATCAACACCAGGCTCAACACGAGGGCGCCCCCGGGATCCTGTTGGAAGGTGAGGAAGATCTGCAGCGGCATCGTGTCGGTGTGCGGCGAATCGCCGGCGAAGGTGATCGTCGCGCCGAATTCGCCCAGCGCGCGTGCCCAGCACAGCACCCCACCGGCGATGAGCGACGGGCGCACCAGCGGCACCGTGACCCTGCCGAACGTCGTGCGGCGTGATGCTCCCAGCGTGCGTGCGGCGTCTTCGAAGCGACGATCCATGCTGCGCAGCCCGGCCTCGGCGGTGACCACGAAGAACGGCATGGCGACGAACGCCTCGGCCAGGATGGCCGCCCAGAGCGTGTACGGGATCGTCACCCCGAACCCGTCGTAGAGCCACTGGCCGATCAGCCCCCGTCGGCCGAACACGGTGAGTAGCGCCAGGCCTCCGACCACGGGCGGCAGCACCATCGGCAGCACCGCCAGGGCCCGCACGAGCCGTCGACCCCGGAACTCGAACCGGGCCAGCGTCCAGGCCAGGGGCAACCCGATCGCGACCGAGAGGATCGTCGCGGCCGACGAGCACACCAGTGACAGCCACAGCGCGTTGCGGACCCCCGGGCGGCCGAGCTGGGTGAACAGCGACGACCACGGGGCACGCCACGCCAGCCCGACGATCGGCAGCACACACAAGGCCACCGCGCACGCGGCGAGCACGGTGACGATCGCACCGGGTCGCTGCTCGCCCGGTGATCGTGCCCGGCGTGGGCGGCGCCGGCCCGTGCGCGCCGTGTCGTTAGCGGGCGCCGAAGCCATGACCGTCGAGGATCTTCTGGCCCGCAGCCGAACGGACGAAGTCGACGAATGCGCGAGCCGCTCCGGGGCGGTCGGCGTCGCGGGTGACCGCGATCGGATAGGCGGTGGTGACGTTCACCGATGCCGGGATCGTGACGCTCGAAGCCGTATCGGCGACGGCCCGCGCATCGGTGACGTACACGATGCCGGCGTCGACCTCGCCGGAGGTCACCTTGGCGACGACGGCCTTCACGTTCGCTTCGGACCCGACCGGAGAGGCGTCGACGCCGGCGTGGCGGAGCACTTCCCGAGCGAGATGGCCACAGGGGACCGCCTCGGCACAGAGGGCGAAACGCACGTCGGACCGGCCGAGATCCGCGAGATGCTCGATGTGCAGCGGGTTTCCCCTGGCGGTGAGGATCGTCATGGTGTTGCAGGTGAAGGTGAGGGGCGCAGCCACGTCGCCGGCGCCGACGGCACGGTCCATCGTCTCGGTATCCGCGGTGGCGAGCACGTCGGCGGTGGCACCCTGGTGGAGCCGGGCGACCAGATCCGACGACGCGCCGAACGACGTGGCGACCTTCGCTGCAGGCTCCGACTCCTCGAAGGCCGAGGCCAGGTCGGCGAACACGTCGGTCAACGAGGCCGCGGCGAGCACCCGGATCGATCCGGAGACCGGCCGCCGCCGCGGGGCGGCGCGGGGGTCGGCCGGTGGCGTGCAACGGGATGAGGCCGCCGTGGTCGTGGTCGTCGAAGCGTGCGACGCCGGGTCGGTCACCGAACCGCAGGCCGCGGCACCGATGACCAGGGCGACCAGCACGGCACCCGACCGTGCCGGTCTCGAGACGATGCGCCGACGGGCGTCGCCGACCCACGACCACCGTGGGTCGGGCGCGCTGCGGCCGGTCGGCGCGGCCGGTGAGCCGCGTCTCACGGTGCGCCGCCCGTGGGAAGCTCGACGACCACGTTGGTGGACTTGACCGACGCCACCGCCACCACGCCCGGGGCCAGTCCGAGCTCGTCGGCTGCCTCACGGGTCATCAACGACGTGACCCGGAACGGTCCGGTCTGCATCGTGACCTTGGCCATGACGCCGTCGCGCTCGACCCCGGTGACCAGCCCGGGAAAGCGGTTCCGTGCGCTGCGGCGCGCCGTGGGGCGCTCCGCGGTCGGGTGCGTCGGCGCGGTGTCGCTGAGCAGCCGGGCGAGGTCCGCGCCGTCGATGAGCCGTCGCCCACCCGGTCCCCGGGTGTGGGCGAGGCGGCCGTCGTCGCACCAGCGGCGCACGGTGTCGACACTCAGACCGAGCAGGACGGCGGCTTCACCCGGGCGCAGAACCTCGCTCATGCGAGCTGTCTAGGCGATCGAACTCGAATCTGCAACCCTCGGGCGGCACGGGCGCGGGCCTTGTGGGCCGCTCGGAGCTGCATGCGCAAGGATCGGGTGCCGTGACCGAGGACCGGACCCTCACCCACCTCGACGCGGCCGGCCGGGCCCGCATGGTCGACGTGACCGCGAAGGCCTGGACGCGGCGGATCGCGGTGGCCCGGGCACGTGTCGAGTGCGGGGTCGACGTGTCCGCAGCGGTGACCCCCGAGGTGCTGTCCCAGGCGCGGGTCGCCGGCGTGGGTGCAGCCAAGCGAGCCTGGGACCTGATCCCGCTGTGCCATCCGATCCGCCTCGTCGACGTCGACGTGACGATCGTGCCCGCCGGCGACCACGTCGACATCGAGGCCACCACCGAGGTGGTCGCGCCGACCGGGGTCGAGATGGAGGCGCTCACCGCGTGCAGCCTGGCGGGCCTGGTCCTCGTCGGCGCTCTGAGGCGCCACGACCCCGCGGCCGCACTCACCCGGGTCGCGCTGTGGCGCAAGGAAGGGGGCCGGTCGGGGGTGTGGGTCCGCCCGGACCGTGGGGGTCCTCGCCGATGACCAGTGCCACCGCGTGCGCCAGCATGTCGAGCACGACCTCGAGTGATTCGGTCGCTCCGGCGACCGACCCGGGCACGTTGAGGATCACACAACGACCCACGGTCCCGGCCACCCCACGGCTGAGTTGGCCCAGCGGATTGGGCGCGCGGGTCGCCTCGGCGAGCCCCGGCGCCTCGCGTTCGATCACCTCACGCGTGGCCTCGGGGGTCCGGTCACGCTGGGCAAAACCGGTGCCGCCGGTCGTGACGACGAGTCCGGCGAAACCGTCGGTGAGAGTGAGCAGGGCCTCCCGGACGGGTTCGACGCCGTCGGTGACCACGACCGGTGGGTCACAGTGCCACCCGGCCGCGGTGAGCAGCTCGACCAGCGCGG
The DNA here is from genome assembly GCA_040255345.1 of Actinomycetota bacterium. Lineage (GTDB taxonomy): Bacteria > Actinomycetota > Acidimicrobiia > Acidimicrobiales > Iamiaceae > JAFDWI01. The sequence goes on from JBDZUV010000013.1 coordinate 20,746, forward strand.
GACCGGAACGGTCCTCACGCGTCCCTTGCGCGGCGCGGTCCGACACGGTGAGCACACGAGCAGCGAGTTCCATGGATGCCGAGGGTAGCGACGGTCTGCGGTTCCTGCTCGGCGGCTGGCAGGTATTGCTCAGCAGGCCTCTAGCCTGACCCGTGTGTCCACCGACGACGTGACCTGGACGGCGATCACCGATCGACCGATCGACGTCGCGGCCGTCACCGAGTGGTGTGGCACGCCGGGGTCGGGCGCGATCGACGTGTTCTGCGGCACCGTGCGTGACCGGGCCGAGGGGCGCACCGGCATCACCCGCCTGGACTACGAGGCACATCCGACCCGGGCCGAACCCCGCTTGGCCCGGGTCGCCGAGGTGGCCCGCCAGCGGTGGCCGATGATCGAACGTGTCGCCCTGATCCACCGTGTCGGGTCCCTGCGGGTCGGGGAGACCGCGGTGGTGATCGCCGTGTCGACCCCCCACCGGTCCGAGGCGTTCACCGCCACCCACTGGTGCATCGACGCGGTCAAGGCGACCGTGCCGATCTGGAAGTACGAGGTGTGGGATGGCGGCGAGGGCTGGGGCACGTGCAGCCACGAACTCGTCGACCTCGACGAATGGGACCTGCGGCGACGCGACGGGGACGCACCCGTGGTGACGCTGGGAGCGCTCTGATGGAACGTCCCGGCGAGTGGGTCACGCTCGACGACGCCCGTCGACGGCTCATCGACGTGGTGCAACGTCCCGACCCGGTCGCCACACCCCTGGCCGAGTCGCTGGGGCGGGTGCTCGCCCAGCCCGTGGTCGCACCCCGCGACGTGCCGCCCTTCGCGGCCTCGGCGATGGACGGCTACGCACTGCGGGCCGCCGACACGGCCGGCGCACCGGCGACGCTGACGGTCGTCGCGTCATCGGGCGCGGGCCGACCGTCGCCGGTGGGCGTCGGCCCGGGCGAGGCCGTGGCGATCGCCACCGGCGCCGCACTGCCCGAGGGCGCCGATGCGGTCTGTCCGGTCGAGCACACCAGCTCGAAGGGTTCGTCGGTCGTGATCTGCGCCGCGGTCGAGGCCGGAGCGTGCGTGCGTACGGCCGGGTCCGACACCCCGGCCGGCACCACCGTGTGCGCGCCCGGCACCTTGTTGACGCCGGCACACATCGGGGTCATCGCGAGCCTCGGCATCGGATCGATCGAGGCGTACCCGAGACCCAGGGTGGGCGTGCTGGCGACCGGTGACGAACTCGTCGAACCGCCCGCCGTGCCCGGTGCCGGACAGATCTACGACGCGAACCGCCCGGCGCTGTCGGCCGTGTGCCGGCAGGCGGGTTGTGACGTGGTGGACCTGGGCATCGTCGAAGACGACCCGACCGCGCTGGAAGCGGTACTGGTCGATGCGGCCGTGGGATCAGGTGCCGGCCCATCGGGCATGGCCCGGTGCGATGTGGTCCTCACCTCGGGCGGGGTGAGCGTCGGCGTCGCCGACCACGCCAAGACGGTGCTCGGCCGCATCGCACCGGGCACCGTGCAGTGGATGGAGGTCCGGATCAAGCCCGGCAAGCCCTTCGGCTTCGGGGTCGTCGCCGAAACCGGTGTGCCGGTGCTGTGCCTGCCGGGCAACCCGGTCTCGGCGCTGGTCGTCTTCGAGCTGCTGGTCCGACCCGCGCTCATGCACCTGGCGGGGCGCCCGGCCCGCACGCGTCGGGTCACGACCGCGGTCGCCGACGAGGCGTTCCCGCGCACTTCCGACGGCAAGTTGCACGCGGTCCGTGCCGTGGTCGCCGACGACGACGGTACCCTGCACGTCCGGTCCGCCGGCGGACAGGATTCACACCAACTCCGCGCGCTCGCCGGGGCGAACGCGCTGGCGTTGCTCGACGACGGCGCTTCGATCGGCGTGGGCGACCCGGTCCGCGTCCTGGTCACCGACCCCGATGCCGTCGGACGACGTGCGGAGCAGTCGTGACCGTCACGCCCGTGTCGATCCGTGCGCGCGACGACCGTGCCGCACACGACGTCGCCGTGCTCGACACGATGCCCACCGACGGCCCGCTGATCGACCGCTACGGGCGGATCCACCGCGACCTGCGCCTTTCGGTCACCGACGAGTGCAACCTGCGCTGCGTGTACTGCCTGCCCGAGTCCGGTGCCCGCTTCCTGCCGCACCGCCAGCTGCTGACCGTGGCCGAACTGTTGCGCATCGCCCGGGTCGCACACGGGCTCGGCATCACCTCGTTGCGGCTCACCGGCGGTGAACCGTTGCTGCGGCGTGAGATCGTCGAGATCGTCGCCGGCATCGCCGCCGTCGGTTTCGACGACGTGTCGTTGACCACCAACGGCACCCGTTTCGCTCCACTGGCGCAACCGCTGGCCGACGCCGGGCTCGATCGGGTCAACATCTCGTGTGACTCACTGCGACCCGAACGGTTCGCGCAGATCCGCCGACGCGGCGACCTCGACGTGGTCCTCGCCGCGATGGACGCGGCCGAGCGTGCCGGTCTGAGCCCGGTGAAGGTGAACGTCGTGGTCATGGCCGGACGCAACGACGACGAGATCCTCGACTTCGCCGCGTTCGCGCGGCGCACCGGTCGGATCGTCCGCTTCATCGAGTTCATGCCACTCGACGCGGACGGCGCCTGGAACCGAGCGACGGTGTTCCCCGGGGCCGAGATCGTCCGCATCATCGACGAACGCTGGCCCTTGCAGGAGCTTCCCGGCGCCGACCCCGCCGCTCCCGCCGAACAGTTCCGCTTCGTCGACGGCAAGGGACGCATCGGCGTGATCGCCAGCGTCACGCGCCCGTTCTGTGGCACCTGCGACCGACTGCGCCTCACGGCGGACGGTGCGGCGCGCAACTGCCTGTTCGCCCGACGGGAGTCGTCGGTGCGCGACCTGCTCCGCGCCGGTGGCACCGACGCCGACCTCGAGACGATGCTGCGCGAAGAGGTCTGGGCGAAACTTCCCGGGCACGGGATCGACGAGCCGGGATTCATCCGACCGCACCGCTCGATGTCGATGATCGGAGGCTGAGCCCCATGGCGCAGGTGTTGTTGTTGGGACCGGCCCGTGAGGCGGCGGGAACGTCGCGTTGTGACGTCGACGCCGCCACTGTCGGTGCGGTGTGCGACGCATTGGTGGACCGGTTCGGCGCCGGGTTCGCCGCCGTGCTCGGCGCGTCCCGCATCTGGGTCGATGGTCGACCCGCGACCTCGAGCGACGCGGTGGCCGCTGACGCCGAGCTCTCGATTCTGCCGCCGGTCTCCGGTGGATGACATCAATGGCCGACCAATGAGAGGATTGGCGTCGTGATCGAACAACGCATCGACATCGAAACCGCCGACGGCACCATGCCGACCTATGTGTTCCATCCCGAGGTGGACGGCCCGCATCCGGTGGTGCTGTATCTGATGGATGCCCCCGGGATCCGCCCGGCGCTGCGGGACATGGCCTCACGGCTCGCCACCGCCGGTTACTACGTCATGCTTCCGTACCTGTACTACCGGGGTGGCCCGTACCGGGAGTTCACCGCGAGCGACGAGGACATGCACGCGCGCCGAGACCTCATGGCCACGGTCGACCCGGCCGGAATCGTCACCGACGCGGCCGCGTTGCTCGCGGCGGCCGACGCCGACCCCGCCGCCGCACCGGGATCGGTCGGGGTCGTCGGATTCTGCATGAGCGGAGGCATGGCGCTCGTGGTGGCCCGTGCCTTTCCCGAACGGGTGCGGGCGGCCGCATCGATCCACGGTGCCTGGTTGGTGCGCGACGGCGACGACTCGCCGCACAAAGGGCTCGACGCGCTGCGTGCCGAAGTGCACCTCGCCTGGGTCGACGGCGACGCGACCGCACCGATCGAACACCGGGAGGAACTGGTGGCCGCGCTGGAGGAGGCCGACGTTCCCTACACCCTCGACATCGTCACCGACGCGGTGCACGGCTTCGCGCCGCCCGGCGAGCGGTACGACCGCACGGCCTCCGAACGCCACTGGGAACGCGTCCACTCACTGCTCCGTCGCCGCCTCTGATCCCCCGCAGGGCCGGTCATGGTCACCGGCGCCGGGGTCAACAGAAGGTGCCCTTCACCGAACCCGACGGTCTGAGCTCGTCGGGAACCGTGGTGGTGGTCAGCCGGGCATGCAGGGTCGTGCTCGGCGCGATGAGATCGATCTTCCTGGTGGACCCCGGTCGCCACGATCCGGTCCACAGTTCCCGGCCGGCGTCGTCGGTGATCGCCACGTACGCGGTCGGGCCGTTGAACGAGATCGTGATGTCGGCCGTGCCGCAGAAGCGCTCGGCCTGCGCGGTCATCGTGAGGTCGAGAACCACGGCCTCGCCCCCGGAGTCGCCACCCTTCGCGGCGCGCAGCGTGGTCGAGGCCGATGCCGCGGTCGCCGGTGCGGTGGACGGTGCAGGCGTCGAGACGCCTGGGACCGCTGCCACCGAGTCGGCCCCGGACGGGGTGGTGGCCACACCGTTCCCTGCTCCGCCGCCCCGCGCGATGACGGCGACGGCCGCGACGACGAGCGCGGCGGCGATGGCGAAACCGATCACCAGGCCCCGGTGTGACGCCGGCTCGTCGACCGCGGCGACCGCGGCGTGATCGGCGGGTGACGTCGTGGCCGATCGCGATGTCGGCCCGCCGGGCCACGGCGTTCCCGGCGGGGCTTCGGCCACGGGTCGGGTCGCGATGGCCCGCGCCCCCAGTACCTGGGCGATCACCCGGTCGTCGGGCGGCCGGCCGGCACGGGTCGCCGCGACGGTCGAGCTGATCTCGGCGTCGGCGAGTCGAGCGAGTCGACCCAGAGAATCGACCGGTGTCGCCGGATTGGCCGCCAGTACGAGCCTCGTGAGCCGGTCGCCGGTGGCGAACAGTGCCGCGGCCTGGGCGGCGCCGATACGGGTCGCGGCGAACGAGCGCCACACCACGGGCGACGTTTCGCGCGTCGGATCGACGAAACGCGCAACCGTGTCGTCGGTGAGGTCTTCGCGGTTGGCGATGCGGGCCCGGACCCCGGCGTCGGGGTCGGTGAGGAGATGGTCCACGACCGGTCGGGGAAGCCGGACGAGACCGGCCAGGGCGCGACGACGACCAGGGTCCGGCTCGGACAGGATCACCCCCAGACACGGTCCACACATCGGCAGCCCGCCGACCGCGGCGTTGGTGCAGCGACCCGAGTCGTAGCGGATGGTGCACCGGGTCGCGTCCGGGTCGATGCGGGCTTCGGCGGTCAGCAGGAGTCTCCCGCTGCCGAACCGGACACACTGATCGAGGTGCCGACCGCCGTGACGTGCACCTGCAGGACCGCGGTCGGCCGGGGGAGCAGGAGTTGCCTGGTCTGCCCCGATGCGCCGCTCCATCCGCCGACCTGCGCGCCGGTGTCATCGGTGATGACCACATAGCCCGGAGCGGGCGAGAAGTTCACCGTCACCGTCACCGATCGGCAGAAGCGACCCGACGTGGGTCTGATCGAGAAGTTCTGGCTGATGGGTCCGGGCGGTGGCGGGACCACCGGGGCCGGGGTCGTCGGCGGGCTGGTGGGCGCCGGCACCGTCGTCGGAGACGTCGTGGTCGTGGTCGTGGTCGTGGTCGTGGTCGTGGTGGTCGACCGTGCGGTGGTCGGTGGTGCGCTCGCCTCGGGCATCGTGACGGACGTCGCCGGGTCCGGGCCTGCCGTGGCCACCCGTGTGTCGGGGTCGCTCCCGGTGAACGCCACGACGAGGACGACGGCCGCGACCACCACGAGGGCGCCCGCGCCGACGAGCAGTGCCAGGCCGCGCCGGCGACCACCGTCGCCGACGGCTTCGAGCGAGGGTCGGGGAGGCAGCGTGCCCGAACCGGATCCGTCGGCGCCGG
>JBDZUV010000013.1:26686-40104 GCA_040255345.1 Actinomycetota bacterium
GCGCTGGGGCGGCTCAGCGGAGCGGGTGGCTCGCCGAGGGGCAATCCGTCGAAGGTGCGTGCCCGATCGACCCGGGCGGAGATGACGTCGCCCGACGGTTGGCCCGAGAGCGTGGCCGATGCCGTCCACGACACGTCGGGGTCGGGATACCGGGAGAGCTGCCCGAGGATGTCGGGATCGACCGACGGGTTCGCCGCCAGGATCGCCAGCGTCGTCGGATCATCGGTGCCCAGCAGCTCCCACGCGTGGGCGGCCCCGCCCGGGGTCGCCGCCATCGAACGCCAGACGACGGGTGCGGATTCACGATCGGGATCCGCGAGCCGGTTCGTGGTCGCCGTGTCGAGGTCGGCGCGTGCGGCCACCTGGGCGCGCACCTGCTCGTCGGGATCTTCGGCCAGGTGGTGCACCACGCCTGCGGCGAGGCCGGGGTTCCCGGCGAGGGTCCGGCGACGACGCGGGTCGTCTTCGTCGAGCAGGGTACGCAGACACGACCCGCAGATCGGGAGGCCGGACGTCGGCGGGTTGCCGCACGGGCCGTCGGTGAAGCGGGTGATGCAACCGGTCTGCGCCTGATCGGTCATGGCACGGTCGTCGGACTCGAGCCGCGGTCGAGGGTCGGCACCGGGTTCACAGGCGTCAATGGTAGATGGCGGAAGCTGTGGATGGCGTCAGGATCTGGCCTGCATCCGGCGCCTTGCCACCAGCAGCAGAACGGCGCCTCCGAGCGACGCGAGCGCGATGCCACTCGCGGTGAGCCGATCGAGGGCTGCACCGGTGCGGGGCAATGCGGCCGAGCCCGAGCCGGCACTTCCGCGGCCGGCCACCGGCGCCCGCCCGAAGGCCGGCGGGGGTACCTCGCTCGGCGGTGGCGGAGCCTCCGGAGTGGTCGTCGACGTCGTGGTGCTCGTCGTCGGTTCCGGGGCCGTCGTCGTCGCCGGCGGGACGGTCACGGGCGGCGTCGAGGTGGTCGTCGGCGGCACGGTCGTCGGCGGCACGGTCGTCGTGGTCGTGGATGGGGGCACGGTCGGCGGGGCCGTGGTTTCGGGTGGCACGGTTTCCGGCGGTGCCGTCGAGGGTGGGGCCGTCGCCGCCGAGGTCGTGGGCGCGGGCGGCGTCGTGGTGGTGGTCGTCGTCGACGGCGGGACGACCGAGAAGGTTTCCGCCTCGACACCGCATGCGTGGGTGACCGGAGGGAAGCCAGCCACGTCGAGGGTCGCCAGGAACGTGTACCAGCCGCCGACGTCGTCGCCGGGCAGCGGGATCGGCGACGAGGTGACCACGGTGGGCGACGCGGGGCCGGTCGCGCCGACGATCGCGTCGTGCACGACACCGACCGGGTCTCCCAGGTCACCGACCGCACAGGCGTCGGACAACGCGTCGGCCGAAGCGAACGGGCCGTACAGCGCCGAGTCGACCGTCGCTCCGGCACCGTCGGCCAGACCCGTCACCGCGATCTCGTCGGTGACCGGCGCGCCGGGGTTGGTGGCCGGTGGGTGGGCGACGGTGGCGATGGTCGGGGTGAGGACGGCCGATTCGCTGATCTCGCCGCAGGGTCCCGACACGGCGCCGAAGCCGGGGACGTCGACGGTCGCGACCCAGGTGTAGCGGCCGATGGTCGTGGGAGTGAACGCGGCCGAGGTCGAACTCCCGGATCCGGTGGTCTCCCACGAGTCGGTGAACACCCGGTGTGTGGCGTCACAGGCGACCGGGTCGCCCGGCGTCGTCGGTCCGTACAGGGCCACCGACACCGTGCCGGCCTCACCGGGAGCGAGGCCGGTGATCGACACCGAGTCGGCCAGACCGCTCCCGATCGAAGCCACGACATGCGCCGACCCGTCCAGTCCCCCCGGCGGTGCGGGCAGATCCGGGCCGTCGTCGACGAGTCGCGACTCGGTGGTCACCGCCACGCTGCGGTGATCGGCGAACGTGACCGCGGCGGTCTGGTCCCAACCGAGGGTGACGTCCTGCACGGTGTCGGCGGGAAGCTCGTAGCCGGCGGGCGCTGCGGTCTCGGTGATGCGGAAGTCGCCGGCGGCCAACGAGTCGATCATGGTGGGTGCCAGCGAGGTGGTGAAGTGGCCCACCGTGGTCTCATAGCTGCCGTCCCCGTCGCCGTCACGCTCGACGAGCAGTTGCGCGCCGGCGACCGGTTGTCGGGTGACGATGTCGACCTTGACGAGGCTCAGGCCTGCCTGCCGGTGGACCGGGTCGGTGAGGGTGAGCGTCGCCGTGGCGTCGTCGGTGACGGTCACCGGGTAGGGCGTCGCGTCGATGTCGACGCCCGCGGGAGCCGACGTCTCGGTGACGACGTAGTCGCCGATGGGCAACTCGAGCGTGTTGGAGACGCCCTTCGCCGCCACCGTGAGGGTGCCGACCGATGTGGAGACCCCGCGGGCGATCACGTCGAAGGTCGCGCCCACCGCGGACTGGTACGCCGGATTGTCGGTCGCCTTGTGCAGCACGATCCGACCGGTGGGTAGTTCCGCCTCGCCACGGCCCCGGTAGATGGTGCCACCGGAGGTGATGATGCGTTGGGGCACGCTCCCGGCCGGGTAGTCGGGGCCTTTCCATACCCGGTAGGAGGTCGGAGCGGTGGTCTGCGCGTCGACGGTGATCGGCCGGGCCGGATCCGCCTGGGTCCAGTGTGAGTGGATCAGTCCGCCGCTGTTGGTGGTGAACACGTGCTCGGTACCCGCAGCGTCGGTGACGTTGTAGGGCACCAGACCGACCCGGTGGCCCGCGACCGGTTCGCCCGTCGCGGTCGTGACCGCGGTGAGGGCCTGCCAGTCGTGGCCGGAGGCGTGGGTGAGCACGGTGGTGACCTTCCAGGGGTTCCGGGCGGGGTCCGACACCCAGTACGCCCGGTTCTCGGCCTCGTGATAGATCGCCACCGCGGCGGCCTTCACCGCCGGATCCGAGATGTCCATCGATCCGACATCGACCGACGCATGCTCATCGCCGGACAACCCGTGGACGACGGCCGCGAGCGCCGCGGCGGTCGTGGGGTCGGTGGTCGCCGTGTAGGCCCACACGGCATAGGAGAGCGCGTTGCGGTCGGTGGCCGACACGCCCCGCTGCGCGGGCAGGTCGCCGGCCGGCGTGTTCCCGGTCGCCCGCGGGTAGGCCCGGCCGCTCTCGATGCACCATGCCATGCCCACGTCGGTCACGTATCCGCCCAGCCACGGATGCGTGAATCCGTTGGTGGTGACGTTCGCGCTTCCCGAGCCGAACCCGGCGTCGGCCGCTGCGTCATGGGTCCGCGAGACCAGCACGCATAGAGCGACGGTCACCAGGATCCCCACCACGGCGCCGACGCGCCTGGTCCGGCCACGCCGCCCGGGTCGGCGCGTCGCCTCGCCGCGTGTCGGGATCGTGTCGTGTGTCGGGACCGTGTCGTGTATCGGGATCGTCACGGGCGCTCTCCTCGCGGATCGGGCCGTCGCCGAGAAGCGACGGGCTGCCATCCGCTTGTGTGCCCCGATCGGTGAGCCGTCAAACCTGCGCCCGCGAGTCGCGGGCCGCGCCGCATCGGTAACCTTGGCCCGACCTGATCGCCCGGCGCGCGGCGCGGCCGGCTTCGGGTGACGTCACCCCGTGAGGAGCCGGACATGCTCGGTTACGTGATCGCCATGGCCATCGAAGGACTCGTCCTGGGGCTACTGGGCCGCCTGTTCGTGCCGGGTCGACAACCGATGGGGTGTCTATTGACGATCCTCTGTGGGCTGGGCGGTGCCCTCATCGGCGGTGTGGTCGGCCGGTGGATCTGGGGCGAGTACTACGCGCCCGGGTTGATCATGGGCGTGATCTGCACCGCGCTGCTCATCTGGGCGCTCTATGGAACCGAGAAGCACCGGCGGCGGTGGGTGTCGCCGCGCCGCTAGCGCGATGCTCCAGAGGCCGCGGGCGACGACCGGATCCGGCGCGGTTCAGGTGCCGCTGCGGGCCCGTTCCGCGGCGCCGAGCACGGCCTGGAGCGAGGCGGTGGAGATGTTCGGGTTGATGCCGATGCCCCAGCGGGTGACACCGTCGGCTCCTTCGGTCTCCACATAGGCGACCGCGGTGGCGTCCGAGCCGGTTCCCATCGCGTGCTCGGAATAGTCGACGACGTCCAGACGGATCTCCGCGCCGTTGGCCAGCGCGTCGACGAAGGCCGCGATCGGACCGTTGCCCTCGCCGGTCACCGTCACCGGTTCCCCGTCGATGACGAGCTGCGCGGTGATCGAGGTGTTGTCGTCGGCATCGTTGGTGGTCTCGTGGCTCCGGAGGACCAGCGAAGGGTCGGTGGGCAGGTACACCTCGTTGAACGTGTCCCACAGCGCGGCCGGGGAGATCTCCGAACCGGTGTCCTCGGCGATCGTCTGGATCTGACGGGAGAATTCGATCTGGAGGCGCCGAGGCAACGAGAAGCCGTGTTCGGTCTCCATGATGTAGGCGACGCCACCCTTGCCCGACTGGCTGTTCACCCGCACCACCGACTGGTAGTCGCGGCCCACGTGGGCCGGGTCGATCGGCAGGTACGGCACCTCCCAGCGTTCGTAGTCCCGGCCGCGCCCCGCGGCTTCGGCGTCCGCGTACAACGCCGCGAACCCCTTCTTGATCGCATCCTGGTGCGAACCCGAGAACGCCGTGTACACCAGGTCACCACCGTAAGGGTGCCGCTCGTGCACGGGCAGACGGTTGCAGTATTCGACCGTGCGACGGATCGCGTCGATGTCGGAGATGTCCAGACCCGGGTCGATGCCCTGGCTGAACAGGTTCAGCGCCAGGGTGACCAGGTCGACGTTGCCGGTGCGCTCGCCGTTGCCGAACAGGCACCCCTCCACCCGGTCGGCGCCGGCCAGCACGCCCAGCTCGGCGGCGGCCACCGCACAGCCGCGGTCGTTGTGCGGGTGCAGCGACAGCACGATCGATTCGCGGTTGCGCACGTTGCGCAGGAAGTACTCGATCGTGTCGGCGTACAGGTTCGGCGTGTACATCTCGACCGTCGCGGGCAGGTTCATGATCAACTTGCGGTCGGTGGTCGGCTCGATCACCTCGGCGACCGCGTCGCAGATCTCCACCGCGTAGTCGACCTCGGTGCCGGTGTAGGACTCGGGTGAGTACTCGTAGCGCACGGCGGTGTCGGGGATCGTGTCTTCGAGCTTGCGGCACAGCCTGGCGGCGTTCACCGCGATCTCGGTGATGCCGTCTCTGTCGAGGCCGAACACCACCCGGCGCTGCAGGGTCGAGGTCGAGTTGTAGAAGTGCACGATCGCGTGGTGAGCGCCGGCGATCGATTCGTAGGTGCGGGCGATCAGGTCGTCGCGGCACTGGGTCAGCACCTGGATCGTGACGTTGGAGGGGACCAGGTCCTCCTCGATCAACTGGCGCACGAAGTCGAAGTCGGTCTGGCTCGCCGAGGGGAACCCGACCTCGATCTCGGTGAAGCCCATGTTCACCAGGGTGTTGAACATGCGCAGCTTGCGCTCGGGCCCCATCGGGTCGATCAACGCCTGGTTGCCGTCGCGCAGGTCGACCGCGCACCAGGTGGGCGCGTGGTCCTGGCGCTTGTCGGGCCAGGTCCGGTCGCGCAGGTCGAGCGGCACGTACGGGGCGTAGCGGTCATACGGCATCGGCGTGATCTGCACGGGTTCGGGAGGCATCGGACTACTCGGTTCTTTGTCGGAGGTTTGGCTCGAGGCGATGATCTGATCGCAACGGCGCTGGAAAACGCAAGAAGCTCCCGGCCTGATCTTCAGGCACAGGAGCTTCGGCGAACACCGATATGGCGGTGTTCGCCTACACGAGAAGCAGCAGGGTCGCGAATGACTTCATCGGTGTCCATCCTGCCGCGTGTGAATCCGGATGTCAACGTGTTCGTGTCGTCGGGACCGAATCGCATCAGGACGGTCGGCGCAGCGTCCCACCACTTCGAAGGCCTCGGCCGTGGCTCCCGTCAGATGCAGAGCGACCGTGCCGAAGCGCAACCGCGGACGAACACGCGCCCGTCACCATGCGGCCCGGTACGCTGCGCCGGTGACCGATGTCCCGCCGCGTGCCCGGACGGTCGCGCTCGCCGCCGGTCTGTACCGCATGCTCGACTGGCCAGGTGTCGATGCCGGGTCTCCCGTCGGCACGGCGGTGTTCCTCCATGGCCTGAGCGGCGTAGCCGAGGTGTGGGGCGACACCGTCGACGCGTTGGGTCGGGGCCGGCCCCGTTGTGTTGCGCTCGATCAGCGCGGTCACGGGCACAGTCCTCGCCCGCCCGGGGCGTACGCCGCGAGCGACCATCTGGGCGATCTGCTCGACCTCGTCGCTCAGCTCGACGGACCCGTTCGACTGGTCGGCCATTCGATGGGGGCGCGGGTCGCGATGCTCGCTGCGGCCCGTCATCCCGAGGCGTTCTCGTCGGTCGTCGTCGTCGACATCGGCCCCGAGGCCTGGAAGGCGAACATCGACCGCACGGCCCGGCTGTTCGCGGCGATGCCCGAGTCGTTTCCCAGCCGGGAGGCCGCGTTGGAGTTGGGCCGGCTCGCGGGGCGCGGCGACGAGTGGGCCGACCGGTTCGTCGACTGGCGCCTGCGTGCCGAGCGGGACGGGACCTACACCTGGCTCGGCTCGAAGGACGCGCTGATCGAAACGGTGCGCGTCCAGCGGGCACGCAACTACTGGGGCGACTGGGACCGCATCGAGCTGCCGGCGCTGTTGGTGCGCGGCGGCGACAGCAAGGAACTCCGACCCCGGATCGTCGAGCAGATGCGGGCCCGGAACCCCGGCGTGCGCTTCTGCGAGATCGCCGGGGTGGGTCACAACATCCCCATGGAGGCTCCGGTCGAACTGGCCGCGGTGATCGACGCGTTCTGGCACGAAGCCGGCTGACGGGCGCCGGAGAATTCGGTGCCCGCGACCCGTCCTGAACGGTGCTTCGAAGGCTTGACCGGGTGCTGTCCTGCCCGCAGGCAGTGACCTCGTCGTGTCCCAGACGATCTCCACTCCGTACGGCACCCGCGTCATCGTCGTCCACGACTATCCCGACGACGGGCGAGAGCCAAGGTGACCGTCGGATGCGCCATCCGGGCGGGTGGCGTACCATCACGCACCATGCGCTTCGACCTTCCTTCGGACCAGATCCCTTCCGCGTGGTACAACGCGCTGGCTCGGCTGCCCGAGCCGCTCGAGCCGCCGCTGCACCCCGGAACCCAGCAGCCCGCCGGGCCCGACGACCTGGCGCCGCTGTTTCCGATGGCGCTGATCGAACAGGAGATGACGGCGGCGCCCTGGGTGGACGTGCCCGGCGAGGTCCTCGACATCCTGCGGCTGTGGCGCCCCACGCCACTGATCCGGGCGACCCGCCTCGAGGCCGAACTCGGCACCCCGGCACGCATCTACTACAAGGACGAGTCGATCTCGCCGGCTGGGTCGCACAAGCCCAACACGGCGGTGCCCCAGGCGTTCTACAACAAGAAAGAGGGCATCACCCGGATCGCGACCGAGACCGGCGCCGGACAGTGGGGATCGTCGATGGCGTTCGCCGCCGCCCAGTACGGCATCGAATCGAAGGTCTACATGGTGCGCGCCTCCTATGAGCAGAAGCCGTACCGCCGGATTCTCATGGAGACGTGGGGGTCCGAATGTGTGCCCTCGCCGGTGGACGACCCGTCCAGCCCCGGCTCGCTGGGGATGGCGATCTCCGACGCGGTGCGGGACGCGGCCGGCCGCGCCGACACGCACTACGCGCTCGGCTCGGTGCTGAACCACGTGCTCCTGCACCAGACGGTGATCGGTCTGGAGGCCAAGGAGCAGTTGGCGCTCGCCGGTGAAGGGCTCCCCACCGTGGTGCTGTCGTCGCACGGGGGTGGGTCGAACCTGGGCGGGATCGCCTTCCCGTTCATGGAGGACGACCAGGTCCGTCTGCTCGCGGTCGAGCCGACGTCGTGCCCGACGCTCACCGCGGGTGAGTTCAAGTACGACTTCGGTGACGAGGCCGGGCTCACGCCGCTGCTGCCCATGTACACCCTCGGGTCGCACTTCATGCCGCCGTCGATCCACGCCGGTGGCCTGCGCTACCACGGCTCCAGCCCGATCATCGCGTCGCTGGTCAAGTCGGGCCGTATGGAGGCCACCGCGTACCCGCAGTCCAAGGTGTTCGAGGCCGCGGTGCTGATGGCCCGCACCGAAGGCAAGGTGCCCGCTCCGGAGACCGCGCACGCCATCCGCGGCGCGATCGACGAGGCACTGGCCGCCAAGGAGACCGGCGAGGAGCGGGTCATCCTGTTCAACTACTCCGGGCACGGCTTCCTCGACCTGTCGGCCTACGACGCCTTCAACAACGGCCAACTCGTCGACGAGTAGCCGGGTTGAATCGACGGTCGCGGTCGCGCGAGTGATGTGTCAGGCGATCGTGAGCGTGCCCGATTCGGTGAACAGGTGGTAGCGGGTGACTCCGTCATCGGAGATCGTTCCTCCAGTGATGGTGAGTCCGGTCGCGGCGGCGATGGCGTAGGCAACGATCACCACACCGGATCCGCCGGTCGTGCCGCCCAGGCGCCCACCCCCACCGCCCCCGCCACCGGTGTTCGCGATACCGTCGGTCGCCTCGTAATGACCCGCATTGGGGGTACCCGGGGGGTTCGGAGGTTGATCGACACCAGCTTGATAGTCATCCTGTATGACGCCCGCGCCTCGACCGCCACCGCCGCTGCCACCTCGGACGACGTGGGATGGCTGCAGAACGCCTCCACTGATGATGTACTGCGCTCCGCCACTGCCACCGCCACCGACCCATCCCACCGGGGAACCGACGTTCACCGCGGAAGCGAGAGTCGAACGGATCCCCTTCCCGCCGGAGCCGCCGGTCGGGATGTCAGAAGAGGGCTCGATCGCACCGTTGCCGCCCGCTTCACCGGCACCGCCGCCGCCACCCGCGCCACCGGCGAGTCCGTCACTCGACAACCGGTACTCGCCACCGCCGTGCCCCTGTCCGGAAATACCCGCTCCCCCGAATTTGTGGATGTATCCGTCGTACCCGCCGCCGCCGGATCCTCCGGCCTGCCCCAGACCCAGGCCCCCTCCGGTCGCTTCCACGACCGAACCCAGCTTCGAATTGCCGCCGTTGGAGCCTTTCCCGCCCGCTCCGACGGTGACGGGATAACTGATCAGGTCGAGCGTCTCGGACCCCTCCTGCACGCCGCCGGCACCGCCCCCACCGTTGTCGTCGGTAAAGCCGGAGTTGCCGCCGCCACCGCCGCCGGCGACGACCAGATAGGAAATCGTGAGGCTGGAGGGTTTCGGAGTAGTCGAGTCGGGCGGCGTCGTCGGTGATTCGGCGGCTGCGACGCCGGGGAGGACGATCACGGTAGCGGTGGCTGCTGCTGCGGCGCCGCCGAGTTGGATGACCCGCCGCCGGGTCCACGTGTCGGATCGGGCGATTTCGAGCTCGATCAGCCCGGCCATCGCGGTTCGTAGCCGTTCGGGCACTTCGGTGGCGCCATCACGGGCGAGAGAGAACGCGGTCGCCTGGTCGCCCACCAGATGAACCACCCCGGACCGGTTCGTTCGGAGCACGAGAAATCCGTCGTCGACTTCCTCGATGTGCAGACCGTCGCGCAGCGTGAACGTCATGGTTGAATCCCCTCGCTTCTCTTGTTCCCCCGCCGCGGCATCACCGAGCTGTGCGGAGGGATTCCGTCGCGAATGGCGACACTACCAGGACGCCGCGCCGCAAGACTTCGCCCGGGACTGCGGGGGAGTTCGTCCCCGGGGATTTCGCCAGTGCGGGCGCCGACGTCGAGTGGCTCGCCGCTCGCGGGTCCCGTGCGCGACCTTGGACGGATTTTCCGCGCGGGAGAAGGCCGTTCAAAGAACGGAATCGGGGCCGGATCAGTCGACCGGATCAGCTGGCCAGGTCAGCGGGACTGATCAGTCGACCAGGGATTCGAGCAACGTGGTGAGTTCGTCGCCGGTGGCGGCGACCGAGTGGGCGCCCGCGGTACGGAGGATGTCCGCGTGTCCGGGACCGCAGTGGCCGGCCGCGGTGAAACCGATCACGCGCATGCCCGCAGCGACGCCGCCGGCGACGCCGTGGGGTGAATCCTCGATCACGACACACACCGACGGGTCGACCTCGAGCTGTGCGGCGGCGTGGAGGAACAGGTCCGGGGCGGGTTTGCCGTGCTCGACCATCGAGGCGGAGTAGACGTTGCCCGCGAAATGATCGGCGAGCCCGGTGATCGCCAGACTGCGTTCGATGCGTTCGGGGGCACTGGAGGAGGCCACGGCCACCGGCACCCCGCGTGCGACCAACTCGTCGAGCACGGCATCGATGCCCGAGATGGCTTGCAGATCGGTGTCGAATGCGGCGTAGGTACGGGCGGTCCGTTCCTCGTCGAAGGTGGCGGGCAACTCGATGCCCCAGTCGCGGCGCAGCGCCTCGGCCATGGTCGCATCAGACAGGCCCATGAAGTTGGCGACGATGTCGTCGAAGGTGATCTCGGCCCCGAGGGCCTGGAGCATCTCCGCCTCGATCCGGCCGACGACGACCTCGGAGTCGACCAGGACCCCGTCCATGTCGAAGATGACCCCGTGCGGCATGGGCAACATCCTGTCAGCCGACTCGCCCCGGGTTCGGCGACCGGGTCGTCACCCGGTCGGTGGTCGGTACCGGTCGGATCCGGGATGGTGCGGGCTGCTGTGCGCTGGTCACGCTCCGGAGGATCAGCTGCCGCCGGGAGGCGTGGGTCCAACGGTGGTCGCCGGGGCGGTGGTGCCGGTTCCGCCGGGACTGCCGGTGCCTCCGGTTCCGCCGGGTGTGGTGGTCCCCGGGGTGGTGCCGCCGGTTCCGCCGGTGCCGCCATCTCCGCCGGTTCCGCCGGTGGCTCCGGTTCCGCCGGTTCCGCCATCTCCGCCGGGTGTGGTGGTCCCGGGGGTGGTGCCGCCCGCTCCGCCGGTTCCGCCGGTGCCGCCATCTCCACCGGGGGCGGCGGCCCCGCCAGATGCTGCGGCAGCGATACTCGGCAACGCGATCACCGCGACGCCGGCAGCTGCCGCGGTGCCTCCGAGCTGCAGGATGCGGCGGCGTGACCAGGTGTCGGATTGCACCACGCCGAGTTCGACGAGGCCGGCCATCGCCGCTTCGAGCCGTTCGGGAACACCGTCCGCGCCTGATCGTACAAGCCGGAACGCGGCGGCCTGATCACCCGTGAGATGAAGCACATCGGCGTGACCGGGCCGGAGAACGAGGAATCCGTCATCGAGTGCTTCGATGCGGACGTCGCTACGCAATCTGAACGCCATGAGTTGGTCTTCCCCTCGTGTCGGCCCCCGGGCATCGATCGATGTCGTGGGACGATGCTGATCGTGTCGTCGGAAGAATAGCATCGTGGTGCGCTTCAGTTGCTGAGCGCGTAGCGGATCGCCCGTTCGATCTCGGCGCGGAAGTCCGCGTCCATGACGGGGTCACCGGCGGCGTCGACTATCGAGAAGGCGTCGATCACCCGGTCGGTCTGGGTCTCCACCCGGGCGTAACGGATGTCGACGTCGAGTTCGGCCAACGCATGGGTGATCGCGAACAGCACGCCGACCCCGTCGGGCGCATCGACCTCGATCACCGACTCACCGCCGCTCGCGTCGTCACCGATGTCCTCGAAGCGGACGCGCACCTCTGCATCGGCACTGCGAAGACGACGCCGATAGGTGGTGGCCCGGGCCGCCACCCGAGCCCCGATCGCGACCCGGCCGGCCAAGGCGCGTTCGACGCCGCCGGCGACCTGCAACCAGTCGATCTCGAACGTCTCCGACAACTCACCGGTCGCGAACGCGGGAGTGACGGTGAACTCTTCGAGGGCCATCTCTCCGGGCGAGGTCACCTCGGCCGAGACCACGTTCAATCCTGCCAACACCAACGCTCCGGCCACTCGCCAGAACAGTCCCGGCCGGTCGGGAGCGACCACGGTGAGTGTGCGGCCATCGCCTCGGACGGTCGTCGTACCGCTCTCGAGCAACCGCAGTTGGTCGTCAGTCGGGAACGCCCGGGTGAAGAACGAGGCGTCGGTTCCGGTGAGCGTCGCGCCGACTCGTTCGACCAGGGTGCGGACGAGCCCCGCCTTCCAGTCGGTCCACGCAGTCGGTCCGGTCGAACGGGCGTCGGCCTCGGTGAGCGCCACCAACAGACCGAGCTGCTCGACGCCTGTGACGGCCGTGGCGACCGACCGAATGGTGGCCGCGTCGCCGATGTCACGTCGGGTCGCCACCTCGGGCAGCAGCAGATGGTGCCGCACCAGTGATGCGAGCACCGTCGTGTCGTCGGCGTCGAAACCCATGCGCGGCGCGATCCGTTCGGCGAGCTCGACACCCGCGGCCGTGTGGTCGCCGCCGCGGCCTTTACCGAGGTCGTGCAGCAGCGCCGCCACGACGAGGAGGTCACCGCGCACGACCCGGTCCAGGTAGGTGGAGGCGACGGCAACCGTCTCGAGCAGGTGGCGATCGACGGTATAGCGGTGATGGGTGGTGCGTTGGGCACGGGTGCGCACGCCGCCCCATTCGGGAACGAACCGCTCCCACACGCCGACCTGGTCGAGGGATTCGATGATGCGGATCGCCCCCGACCCGGCCGAGAGCAGCTCGACGAACGCGTCGCGGGTCGGCCTGTTCCAAGGCGTTGTCGGCGCCGGCATGGACGCGGCGAGTCGCCCCAGCAGCGGGCGGCCGAGTCGACGACCCTCACGGGCCGCGGTCGCGACCTCGAGCAGCACCGTGGCCGGGTCGGACACGTCCCAGTCGTCGTGGGTTGCGGACGGCTCCGACGCGCCGCGGAGGCCGCGTCGCCGGGCCGAAGCGACGCGGGCGCCGGCCTGCACCCAGACCTCGTCCAGCACCCAGTCGATGCTCCGCGCCGCCCCGGCCACCCGGGTCATCAGTTCATCCGCATCGCCCACGCCCAATGCCGCGGCGACCGCGTCCTGATCCTCCAGCCGTAGCACGTCGCCCGATGACGGGCCGACCCGGTGCAGTGCGACTCGAACGTCACTCAACCATGCCCGCGCCTGAGCCAATGCGGCGAGATCATCGGGCCCGACCAGTTCACCACCCGCTGCCAGCCACTCGGGGATCTGCGCGTCACGCAGGCCGCCTCGGGCAATCTTCAGGTTCGGTTCGACCGAGTACGCCACGTCGCCGGCCTTCGTGCTTCGTGCCTCGGTGTCGGTGTGCAGCCAGTCGAGCGCGGCAGCGAACGAATCGACCCACTTCTCCTGCACCCGGGTCGACAGCTCCTCGACGACCGACGCGTCACCGACGAGCAGCCGGGCATCGAGCAGCGCGGTCGCCGATTCGACGTCGTCACCGACCAGCGCGACCGCCTCGTCGATGCTGCGCACACTGTGGCCGAGGTGCACGCCGGTGTCCCACACCGGATACCAGACCGCCTCGGCGAGTCGGGCCGC